>JAYTMF010000499.1:0-2085 GCA_043728755.1 Flavobacteriales bacterium | reverse complement strand
TTTCGCCATGGCAATGGATGCATGAATGGATATTCTCGTTTGCACCGCCACCATGATGACCAACACGACAGAGGCACTTCCTGATTTCTTGTGTTGCGGTAGAAAGTGACGGAGAAGTTTCGCCGCACCCAATATATTCACTTGCCAATCGCGTAGGAACTCAATGTATGTTATTCGATGAAAGGGTTTGAGATTGATCGTTCCTAGTGCATAGATCAATTCGTCGAGTGTATCTATTCCAATATCCGGAATTTCGTCGGAAAGGTGAACATAACGTTCACTGAACGGAGGAGCAGTAGCAATGCAGGATAGTACAATGATCTGATCACATCCTGAATGCAACTGCTTAACGGTTTCCAGACCAATGCCAGATGTACCTCCTACATCAGGAAATGTCTTCATGAATGTATAAAATTTTTAAAGTCGGAAAAATATACATCCATCTGCCCTTCACTTAATTTCGCTATCACAACAATTGATTAGGAAGACTTGTTCAAGAGAAAAAATAATGATGACGAATCAAAAAGAATATTCATTCTTTGAAAATGTGTACGATGTAGTTCGATCGATCCCAAAGGGAAGGGTCACGAATTATGGCGCCATCGCCAAATACCTCGGCACGGGATTGAGCTCACGCATGGTCGGCTGGGCGATGAATGCATGTCATGATAAACCTGATGTGCCCGCGCACCGTGTTGTCAATCGCATAGGGATGCTCACAGGAAAAAATCATTTCGCAACGTCAACACTGATGCAGAAACTTTTGGAGAACGAAGGAATAGATATCGCCAACGATAAGGTAGTCCTGTTTAGAGAGGTGTATTGGGATCCTGTAATCGAGTTAGCGATTAAATAATACAACTGTATGATTTCTAAAACATTGTCCTGTTTTATAAATCACATTGGTATAACATGGACGGAGTACAGTGTTCCGCGGAGTTTCCTCCAATTGCCGAATTAAAGCCTTTCACACGAAATTCACTATATCAGTACAAGAGAGATTAATCTGCCCGAAGAGTCGACTTTAACTTCCAGACTACAATTGCACGAAGGGTGGTGCGTTTGGGTAAAAATCACCAAATCACCAATTCTCCTAATCAAAAAACACGGTTCTCCTTCGTGCCTTGGTGGCAAAAAAAATTAGAACGGAAGATCGTCGTCCATTGGACCCGAAATCACCTCAGGAGGCATCGGAGGAGGAGATGACATTTGAGCATCAGCACCTGCCATTTCCAATTTCCAGGCTACAAGACTGTTGAAGAATTTATCCTGCCACTCTCTGCCGCGGATGTCAAAAGAAACTTTGATTCTGTCGCCAACTTTGTATGAATTGACGAGGCTTCCTTTTTCCTTTAGCAATTCGAAAGAGATATCGTTAGGATATTGTTCTTCAGTGGTGATAACGAATTCGCGCTTGGTGAATCCGCTTGTGAAAGTTTGTTCGTCCTTGATGACTTTGATGCGTCCTGTTAATTCCATTTCTAAAATTTGTTCGGTTGTGAATAAGCCACAAATTTACTTGAGACCGTGCGTGAAGTCGTACCTTCGTTGAAAATTAAAAGTGATTTTTTAAAAAATACCTCATAGACATTTGGAATTTTCAGAACTCAAACTACATCCGGAACTACTTGAAGGTATTTTTTCGATGAATTTTAAATCCGCCACGCCCATTCAGGCGCAGGCGATTCCGCACATTCTCAACGGTAAAGACATTATCGGCATTGCTCAAACGGGCACTGGAAAAACGGCAGCTTTCGTTTTGCCGATACTCAATTTGATCATGGACCATGGCCATGACACTTTCACCCAGGCATTGGTCATTGTTCCCACGCGCGAGCTGGCATTGCAGATCGATCAGGCCGTCGAAGCCTATTCGTATTTTACTGGCACGTCTTCGATCGCCATATACGGCGGTGGTGACGGCCAGGATTTTTACCAGGAAAAGCAAGCGATCTTGAATGGTGTGGACATCATCATTGCCACACCGGGAAGATTGATCTCACACCTCAATGTAGGTCACCTCGATTTTTCAAAATTGCGTTTCCTCATTCTTGATGAAGCCGATCGTATGCTCGACATGGGATT
>JAYTMF010000498.1:0-2237 GCA_043728755.1 Flavobacteriales bacterium | reverse complement strand
CCTTTTTTCAAAGTAAGACCCGCCCATTGTTTGATGAGGTCGGGCAAAGCCGTCAACGGCACGTTGCAATTCTCTAATTTAATCGGTGTTTTGAAGTTGAGCGGCGTGAAACTGCATTCGTCAGACGTGATGGAAATGTCGAGATTGTAAGCGCACGTTGTGCAAACTTGGCGAGCGGGCGTGGTAGCTTGACCGTTTGGCGTCGGACAACTGTTATCAAATTTCAAATTTGATGTATTGATTAAATACTCAATCGTGTGAGACCCCTCAGTATGAACGGGTAAAGTGTAGCTCGAAATGAGCGATTCTCCTTGTGCGACGTTGTTGAGCAAGTCTTTTTTGATGGTTTCCGCGCCGTTTGGCAACGTCGTTAAGCCGTCAAGATTGTCCGTCGTTTCACCCGCCAAAGCCGTTGCAATTGTTCGTCCGTGGGCGTCGATGTACGAAACGCTCGCTTGCCCGTTGCCGTCAACGACCATGTTTTTGAGGTAAGAAGAGTCCGGTCCAACGTCCAGACCAAACAAGCGGTCAAGCTCTTCTTGCGCTGGTTTGGCGTAGAAATACTGCGTTTCATGCCCCGAACCGAGCTTGAAATCCTTTCCGACGCCGCTTTGTCGGCGAATCCGTCCCGTGGCATCGGGCATAAACTCGGTGATGGAAAACGGATGCTCTTCGGCATCGGGTGTAAACTGATTTTCCGCCGAATTACTGAGGGGGTTGCTTGGCGAGAAATATTTCGCGGCGCCTTGACTGACGTTCGGTTTCATGCCGTCAAGCGTGGTCACGCAGTCGTTGCCTTCTTTTATAAAATCATTGCGCGAGTAGTCTTCATAATCATTCGGATTGACCGATGCGGGCAATTTATCGGGTTTGAGCATTTTACTTTTTGATAAACCGTCCACGTAGCCGAATGCTTCATTGGGCATCGGCGCTGGCATGACTTTCAAAACGGGTCGTCCTTGTGCATCATAAATCGTTTCGCCGACAACCACGGTTTTTTCTGCATTCGACAAGGCTTGGGTTTGACGTTCGCGCAGCGACGCGTCAAAATATTTGAGCGATTGGGTCTGCTTACCTTCTTCGGCAAATACTTGTTGGGTTTGCCAATTCCAATCAATATCGTGTCCCGTCACCGTGAATTGATGGGGAAAAAGCGATAAGCGCGTTTTGCTGAAACCGCTTGATGTCCAAGCCGTGACTTCTCGTTGTCCATAAACATCGTAGTGAACCGCTCGAACGCGGTAGAATATGCGCCCTTGGGGATAAATCAAAGTGATTTTGTAGTTCAAATCGGTTGTCGTAATCCGCGTGACGTTGTTCTTAAATAAGAAATCAAAATCAGGGTAAGTAGTCCCCAAAAGTGTTCTCAAGACCTCACTTTGGGCGTCGTAAAAAGTCCATTCCACGTCGTATTCATCCGCATTTATCACTTTGCGCCATGATATTTGTCGGCGGTCTGCTTTGCCACCGCTGACAAAACTAATGTCTCGAGAACTAACATTCGCCAGTTTGGTGCCGCAGGCGAACGTCATGACGCGGTTGACTAAAATACTCGCGTAGAGATTGAACGAAGGCGGCACAACCGTCGCGGCGGTGTTGTCGGTAAAAGTCACGTTGGGAATCGTGCTGCTCGTGTAAGTCGTTTTCAGCACGGTTATTTTCAAATCGTGGCGCCCTTTGAGGTTCAACACTTGCCGCAAAGCGGTTCGACTGCTCGTCGAATCAAAATTCAGCACCATCGTTTTGTTCATATTGGGAAACGCCTTGTTGTTGACGTCTTTGCTTTCGATGAGCAAGTCGATGGTGTAAATAAAGTTTTTGGGCAAACGGACGTTCGTCGCCTCGTTAATTTCAAAAACGATGGTGTTGTCCACCGATTTTGTTGCCAAGATGGCACTTTTCTCAAACACGTACTTCTGGTCGGTTACGCGCAAGACGGCTTTGGCTTTGATACTGCCGTTTGCCAAAATATTACTCACGATGGGTTCGGGCAAGGCCCACAACGGGTTGTTAGTCAACAACATAACCAAGATGAGGAGAAAAGGAAAGCGGTGTGTTGCCTTGTTAACCGCTGAATATACATTGAAAATATATTTTAGCATTTTTGCTTTGTTGATTTAATTAAAAGATAAACGCGTCCTTAAACCTTGACGAAGGGTTGAGCCGTTCCAAGGGTCAAAATACTGAGGGGTCCTAAATTTTGAGTTACGCTCAACTCGAAACCTAAAGCCTATCCC
>JAYTMF010000497.1:0-1577 GCA_043728755.1 Flavobacteriales bacterium | reverse complement strand
CTTGATGATTTAATAGACCACCAACGTAACACAAAAAGGGCAGGTCCGAGGATCTGCCCTTTATTTTATCAGATTACTTTAGTCGGACAATAGTGTATTAATATATACCAGTATTCTTGGTGTTTCATAAATAAATGACGCCTGTGCATTTGAGTAAAAAGAGAGAATAACGGCGACGATCACTAACAGTATTTGACGTGTTTTCATAATGAGCGGTTTTCGTATTTGATCTCACAAAGGCGCAACTTTGATTCGACCAAATGAATGATCTCATTCGAAATGTTTTATGTAAATACCAGAAGCTTATGCGACTTCAAAACTTCCACCATGACTTAATTTCGCCACGCAAATACAAAAAATATTTCTGCCACATCCGGCAATCCATTCAATAAAACATATTCGTCTGCCATGCAAAAAATAATCGAGTGCATTCCCAACATTTCCGAAGGAAGAGATAAAGAAAAAATCAACGCCATCGCGTCTGTTGTAAAAACAGTTCCGGGTGTTATGTTGTTGGATGTTGATCCCGGCGCGAGTACCAATCGCACGGTAATCACTTTCGCTGGTGAGCCTGATGCAGTTGCTGAAGCCGCATTTCAACTCATCAAAAAAGCATCGGAACTCATCGACATGCGTCAGCACAAAGGCGAACATCCCCGACAAGGTGCTACGGATGTTTGTCCATTCGTACCTATTGCGAATGTAACGTCCGAAGAATGTGTTGCCATAGCACACAAACTCGGTGAGCGCGTAGGAAAAGAACTTGGAATTCCCGGTTACTATTATGAGTACGCCGCAAAAAAAGAGGAGCGTATCAATCTTGCGAATTGCAGAAAAGGTGAATACGAAGCCATCGAAAAAATCGCCACGGCAGAATGGAAGCCCGACTTCGGTCCTTCAACAGTTACAGAAACTGCGCGCAAAGCAGGAATCACAACTATCGGTGCGCGCGATTTCCTCGTTGCCTACAATGTAAATCTGAATACAACTTCCACGCGTCGCGCCAATGCGATCGCGTTTGATATCCGTGAAGCCGGTCGTGTACTCAGCGATCCTAAAACAAACAAGCCGCTACTCGATGAAAAAGGTGCAGAAAAACGTCAGCCCGGAACATTGAAATCGGTGAAAGGCATTGGCTGGTTCATTGAAGAATATGGCATAGCGCAATTGTCACTCAATCTCACCAACATCAACATCACACCTGTTCATGTCGCTTTTGAAGAATCGTGTAAAAATGCCGAGAGCCGAGGTATTCGTGTGACGGGATCAGAACTTGTCGGACTCATTCCGCTTCAATCTCTGTTGGATGCTGCGGATTATTTTTTAAAAAAACAAGAACGCTCACTCGGCATTTCCGAAAAAGAAAAAATAAAAATCGCGGTGAAATCTTTGGGACTAGATGACCTCGCGCCTTTTCATCCTGAAGAAAAAATCATCGAGTACATCATCGCTAAAAAATCCGGAGACAAGAAACAACTCGTGGACATGAACTTGCTGGAGTTCGCTTCTGAAACGGCCAGTGAATCTCCTGCACCGGGTGGAGGCAGCATCAGCGCATATGTTGGTGCATTGGGCGC
>JAYTMF010000496.1:0-4815 GCA_043728755.1 Flavobacteriales bacterium | reverse complement strand
GAAGACAGTCCATTGAAGGGCGAGCGATGGGCAACGATATCCGGTGGTCTTAACTCTATGGATTATTTGTCGTGGCAAGGAATGGGCTCGCTTTCCATTCGCGGTGAAAGCGTACTCACTCAAGTGCGAATCGGTTATTCTCAGGAATTGATTCAACCGAAATTGGATTCATGCAGTGGAAGAATCAATCGTCTCACTGAGATCGGGTTGTTATGGGGCGATGGATGGGCGACCAACCAATGGTATGCAACGGCTTCCATTGGTTTTGGGTTGAATATGCGCATGTTTTGCAGCCACAAACTTTATGAAGACAAATACATCACCGTGATGACCATTGGCGTGCCGACCCAGATCGAATTCGGAGTGTACATCAACAACAAGATCGGAGTGAATATGGTTGGAGTCGCAAACTGGAATTTCAGAGCGCCATACATCGGCGGACATTTGGGTGTGTTCTACAGACTTTGATGGATCATGTTCAATATTGATCAAACGAATTACAGAAGTCAACTTTTTTGGATACGTTCATAAGGTTCTGACTTTTTCTTTTCACCTTCGCCCACATGAATTTATTCTATCATCCTGACGCACGTGAAGGTCATAACATATTATTCGATTCTGCCGAAAGTTTGCACATGGCCAAAGTGCTTCGAAAGAAATCAGGTGATGTTATCGATCTCACTGATGGACGCGGTCATCACTTCAAGGCGACCATTGAAGTAGGGAAGAGAGAAACAGAAGCAAGAATAAATTCAGCTGAATTTTTCCATAGGAGAGAAAATTTTCTTGAACTGGCCATTGCGCCGACGAAAAACAATGAGCGATTAGAATGGTTGGTGGAAAAGGCGGTTGAAATTGGAGTGGATAGAATTTCACTTATTCAATGTGAGCATTCAGAAAGACCTCACTTGAAAATCGACAGATTATCCAAAATTGTTGTTTCAGCCATGAAGCAAAGTCTCAAATTCTATCTTCCGGAAATTATTGCTATTGTGAAATTGAAAGATTGGATTGGGTCGTGTGAACAATCCGTGAAATGCATCGCGCATTGCGAAGGGGATCATCCGAGAAGATTATTACAACATATTCTTTTGCCCGGACAAAGCGCTGCCATCGCCATTGGACCGGAAGGTGATTTTTCACCGAGCGAAATTGAGTACGCACTATCCAATGGTTTCAAGCCGGCAAGTTTGGGCGATGCACGTCTTCGCACTGAAACTGCTGCTCTGGCTGCGGTTCACACTTTCGAATTGATCAACCAGAAATAGTCTAGGTGATTTTCTCATTCACATCTGTTCGGTGATAATGTGGCCATGATGAAATTTTCGTTGCGATGGAAAGATTATTTTTACCTCCATGTTCTCCATTGTCCGCCTCGTTATTCGAATCGCCGTGCTGATGCTTGCACTCATGCTCGTGCTCGCATATTTCACCAATCCTGATATGAATGCATTCAAAGCCGAAGTGAAATCACAACTCAACGGTAAAGTGAGCGACCAAACAAATGATCCGTCGCTAGGTTATATAGCAGACATGGGTGTTGAATTCACAGATCAGATCGTTGAAAATCTAGTTGAAAGAAAGAATTTTTACCTCTGCTCTGTATTTACTGTTTCGCTTCCTGAGGGGCGCTATCGTTACCTCGGCGCATATCACACGTTCTATCCACTGCAAGACAAAGATCCAATGGAGTATATCAATCGATTCAACATTCATTGATGAAAAAAATCCTCTGTTTTCTGATTCTTGTTAGCAGTGCGTTTTGTGCTTTTGCTCAAGGTGGAATTTATCATATCATCCCACAACCCACTGAACTCTTTATTGCTAAGGGCATCTTCGAGATCAACAATGAAACAAAGATCTACTCCAATGGAACCTGCCGTCAGGAGGCTCAATTTTTTGTGGATTGGCTGAATGCAGCAACGAGAAAGAAGTTTCAACTTCAGGATGCGGATGGTCATCTGACATCAAACTTTATTTACTTCTCAGCAAATGATGATGCTGGTGCTATCCATCCGGAAGTGAGAATGCCCAAACTTCCCGGTGATCTGAGCCAGATAAAATACAATCCCGGTCTTGGTGATTACAAAATCGCTATCGATCCACGCGGAATTATGGTGTCGGCAAGTTTTAACACCGGCGTATTTTATGGCGTGCAAACGCTGCGTCAAATGCTTCCTGTGAGCGCAGAATCGGGTTTGATGCAGTTGCCGTATCAGTTGACAGCTGCGCGTATCACCGATAAACCAAAATTCATGCACCGTGGAATGTTGCTTGATTGCTGCAGGCATTTTATGTCAAAGGATTTCGTGAAAAAATACATTGACTTACTGGCCTACTACAAAATGAACGTGCTACACTGGCACCTTACCGAAGATCAGGGATGGAGAATTGAAATTGAAAAATATCCTTTGCTCACTGAAGTGGGTGCATGGCGAACAGATGCTGACGGTAAACGCTATGGCGGATTTTATTCAAAGAAGGATATAGTGGAAATTGTGGCGTATGCTTCTGCAAGACACGTGAACATTATTCCTGAAATTGAATTGCCCGGGCATTCGGTCGCTGCCATAGCGGCATATCCAGCGTTGAGTTGTACCGGCGAGAAGATCAACGTGCAAGCGGAGTGGGGCGTTTTCAAGGATATTTATTGCGCGGGCAATGAAAACACGTTTGCGTTTCTTGAAAATGTATTGACAGAAGTCTGTGAACTTTTCCCAGGCAAGTACATCCATATCGGCGGCGATGAAGTACCCAAGTTTCGCTGGGAGCATTGCGAGAAATGTCACAAACGCATGACGGATAATAAACTTAAAGACGAAAATGAACTTCAATCCTATTTCATAAAACGGATTTCGAAATTTTTAGAATCCAAAGGAAAAACGATCATTGGCTGGGATGAAATTCTCGACGGAGAAATTCCAACAAGCGCCGTAGTGCAGAGCTGGCGCGGAATGGCGGGTGGACTGACTGCTGCGAAAACAGGTCATGATGTGATCATGTCGCCCACAAGTCATTGCTATTTCGACTATGAACTTGATGCGATCGATTTAAAAAAAGTGTATGGCTTCGAAGTCATTCCAATTGGACTTTCTCCCGTTGAAGCCACACATGTAATTGGGGGCGAATGCAATATGTGGACGGAACACGCACCACAGGAATTGGTCGACAGCAAAGTGTTTCCGCGCATTCTCGCTTTTGCCGAAGTGATGTGGACTTTCGCTGAAGCAAGAAATTTTGATGAATTCAATTTACGTCTGGCTACACATTACGACAGATTGAAAGCATTGAATGTGGATTATGGTTTTCCTACTGTGCCGGCGAGTATGAAGGCCATGTTGATGGCTGATGGTAAAATGGAAGTGGCCATTGAGCGAAATTTATCTGACACGAAAATTCAATATCGCGTCATGCATGGCGAAAAGAAAAATTCAGTAGAAGCGAACGATGTTTTTGTTACTTACGAAAAACCCATTGACGTCACCGGACCTATCTCCGTTGAATGCCGCGTTTATTACAAAAATAAAATTTATGAGAAGAAATTGCTCAGGTCTTTCGAGCTTCATAAAGCTGTTGGGAAGGAATTGAAGCTTGCCAATAAACCTTCTGAATTTTATTTGGGCACAGGTCCAACTTCATTGATCGACGGTTGTCTTGGCTCCGAGAATTTCCGCGACGGAATCTGGCAAGCTGTGCAAGGGCAGGACATGATTGCAGTGATTGATCTTGGAACATCACAGGAAATTACATCGATCTCCACCAATTGGTTTCACTACGGAAATGCCTGGATCTTTCGCCCCTCACATGTCGAATACCAAGGGAGTGATGATGGCTCAAATTGGCAAACCATAGCTGCTATCCTACCTGATTTGAAGGAAACTGAAAAAGGAGAGATCAGTGTCCCACTCGTTTCGACTTTCGAAAAAAAATCAATGCGATTTGTAAAGATGATTGCGCACAATAATGGTCCTTGCCCTGCATGGCACGATGCACCCGGTGAGCCGAGCTGGTTGTTTTGCGATGAGATCGTTATACGTTGATAGCCGCTGCTGCCAGATTGAATCTCCCCTGGCTATTTTGTTATTTGTTATTAGTTATTTGGTGATTTATGCTGAACTGTGGAAGCCGGTCGATCATTTAATACCAATGTGATTTATAAAACAGGTCAATGTTTGAGAAATCATACAGTGGTATAAGATTTCTGCATATTGACATTTCCACTTCAATTCCGACAAAGTTCATCGCTAAAGATTCGTATTGATTAAAAGAGCACGGTGATGTTTTAATCACCAAATCACAATTCATCAAATATCACAGGTGCATGAATTCCTTCTTCGCGCGCAATTGCTCTTCCGATTCGCGATGATCAGGATCGTCCACACAGCAATCGACAGGACAAACAGCAGCACACTGCGGCTCGTCGTGAAAGCCAACGCACTCAGTACATTTATCCGAAACGATATAGTAAACATCCATGCTCACAGGTTCCTGGTTGGCGTCGGCGTCTATTTCGCCCGATTTTCCAAGCGGTGTGAAAATTCCTCTGAGGCCGGTGCCTTGTCCATATTTCCATTCTGCACCGCCTTCATATATCGCATTGTTCGGACACTCAGGCTCGCAAGCTCCACAGTTGATGCATTCGTCCGTTATGATTATTGCCATTGTTAACTCCTCTCTAATTTTGCCGTGCAAATTTGCCGCGCAAAAATAATTCAACACCAGTGCAATGCTTGTTTATTTAGATCAACGAATTAGAGCCATCTCGCAGTTAGGCCATGTCTTGGGACTTTTAGCTAGAAATGAAGCCTGGCCGGG
>JAYTMF010000495.1:0-1212 GCA_043728755.1 Flavobacteriales bacterium | reverse complement strand
CCCCCCTCAGTATAAGCAACGAAAAAGGCGGATTCCAACTGATTTTAAACGTTTTGACTTGTCGAAAAACAATGATAAAAGTCACCAAGGCTGTGATGAAAAGTGAGAAATTTTGCGCATAAATGAACCATTCCGCGCAAAAATGCGCGCTAAATGGGGCCACCCAAAGCAAAACGCTGCAAATAGCAATCAACAAAACGCGGTCTAAAACGGAGAGCAAACTGTTGAGCCGATACAGCCCCAAAGCGGCCACATTTGACGACAAATAGAGGCGCAAAGAGGCTAAAATATTGTACAAAGCCAAGCCTAAAACCATCGGTAAAGCTGCCCAATAAGTCGGTATAAAAGCCGAAATCGCCGTTGCCACGAGTAAATACACGACGGCAAGGCCAATTTTGAGCGACATGATGCCCGAAAAATATTTGTCTAAAAGCTGGCGATGCTGTGAAATTTCACGGCTGTTGAAGTTTTGAATCCCAAAATCGTTGATGATTTGGAACAAAAAAGTGAAGCTAAAAAGCGTGAAATAAATGCCGTAATTGACTTCGCCCACGCGGTTTTGCACCGCACGGTCAATGCCGAAAATGTAAAACGGCTTGATAATCAGGTTGATTAGGACGAGGAAAAGGGTATTGATGAGAAATTCTCGATTCATAAGTCTTGGTATTTTGATGTCGTTATAGATTTGACAACTTTTCAAAAAATTGTCAAATCTATAAATCGATTACTTTATTGGTCTCCGTCGGCGTCGTTGTTCACATCGCCCATTTTGACGCCAATAAAGTCAAAATTATTGGTTGCCGCCGTGAAAGTGACTTCAAAAACGTCAGGAATGGTTAGATTAGACGGAAAATCGGGGTTTGTCAAAACAAAAGACGGAATAAAACGCCACGAAGCCAACGGCAAATTGTCGCGTAGTCCGAGAATCAAACGGCGCAAATGCAGTATATCGACGCCATCAATGTCTTGACTGCCGTCCACATCGCCCGCAAAAAGTTTGAGTTTCGACGTAATCGGCGTAAGTCCCAAAATATGCCGCCGCATCAACAAAATATCCACGCCGTCCACGCCATTAATCGGGTTTGTAGTGCGCGAGAGCCGTACATTTATGGGTGTACTGAGGGGTATGTTTGGGAAAGAGAAAACGCCAAATGCATCAGTCATTGCGGAATTTGTTCCCATAAAAACCGTTTGATTTGCCATCGCCGCGCC
>JAYTMF010000494.1:0-8300 GCA_043728755.1 Flavobacteriales bacterium | reverse complement strand
CCATACTCACATTGGGGCTTTTTCTTCTCGTTATTATTGCTGCAATACTGATGATCGCCGGCCAGCTAGTACCGGGGTTTCACATTGCTACGTTCTGGTCGGCAGTTTTGCTGGCGCTATTTATATCTCTGGTCAATAGTATTCTCGGAGGAAATGTGCGCATTGAAAAGCAGAGAATGGAAGAATGAGCGTTATCAGTTTCGCCTGTTTTTTTAGGAACAGAACAATACATAGTCAATCATTGCAACTTATACCAATGTGATTTCTAAAACAGTCCACTGTTTGAGAACTCATACAGTGGTAAATGCCGATGGATACAAGTGTTTAGTTCAATCTAGCGAAGCAAAGATTGGACTATTACACTTGTCCAATCGGTATAATACCAATGTGATTTCTAAAACAGTCCACTGTTTGAGAAATCATACAGTGGTAAATGCCGATAGATACAAGTGTTTAGTTCAATCTAGCGAAGCAAAGATTGGACTATTACACTTGTCCAATCGGTATTACGGCAAACACGACTTCCATGGAGAAATTGTAAAAAAAAAACGGCCACTTTCGGTAGCCGTTTTTATCTCAACATCTAATCGCTTATTTCACGATCAATATTTCTTTAGTCATCTTATTCGTTCCGTTCGTAACGGCGATTGTATAACGGCCATTTGGCAGGTATGAAAAATCAAAAGTCTGTTGATCTTTTGAGTTGAAATTTTTGCTGATTTTGGTGTTGACCATTTCCTTTCCAATGTTGTCATAAAGTCGCACACTCATGCCCGCAAGATTTTCACCTGAGATAGTGATAATGCCGTTGGTAGGATTCGGGTACACATTAAAATCGAAATCTTTGGCAACAGCTAGCGCACTGAGGGATATGTCTAGATTTTTGGTGACAGCCAAATAAACAATTTCATTGGTGTGTGATGGGTCAAGATCTCCGCGCACGGTCAAACCAGGTAGGTTGTCGCGCATTACAACTATATGAAGTGTGTTGTCAATCGTTTTGACCATCGTAGGGAATGCATATTCGTATTCATTCACTTCCAGATCGGGAGTCAATTCCGTTTGTGCAGACCAGGTTGTTCCACCATCGATGGAAGTTGTAGCAAACAGGTGTCTAAAGACCTGAGTTCCTAGGTACTCTTCATCTGCAGCAGAAAATACGCAATAGAGAATGCCGTCAGCATCTTCTCCCAATGTTGGCATGGAGGCAAGACCTGCACGATAGGCCGGCGCTTGCGCAATGGTAATATCATTGGTCTCGTTATCATCAACAGCACTTTCCTGAAAAGTTCCAATGACTGAAATTTCATCCGTTGGAAGATTTGTATTCCAGTAGAGCAATCTATCCGTCACAAATACGGAATACAATGAATCGCCTTCCAGGTCATCGTAGAAGAAGAATTCCCCAAAGGCCACGTGGCTCACACCGGTTGCGTCGATAAGCAGAGATCCTGTTCCGTCAGTGGAAGTAAGTGTATCTATAATACCATCATTTTCGATGTCCGTTACATGATCTCCGAGATACCCGCTGATAGGGAAATCAAAAAAGATGGTGGAAGTCCAAGTGTCACCATTGTCATCAGAGGTAAGGATAATCGAATCACTGATCTCACTAAAGATGGCAATAGAAACTTTTCCATTGCGCGCATCAATTGCGTATGAGTCGGATTCAATGCCTTCGTATTCTAAAGAATCAATTGCGGTAAAAATGTGATCTTGAACCGACCAAGTTGTGCCGTTGTCATCAGATCTCCAATATACGAGATTACCGTTCACACCATTGATAGCTGCACCACCCAAACCAGTAGGAGCGCTCAAACCAATAACGTGAATCTTATTGCCATCGACTACGGTGCGTGGCCATAAAATGTCAGTGGCCAAAGCGGTTGGAAGCGTGGAGGATATCCAGTTGCCGCTACCGATTGTAGGCCTTTGTACCATTGTCAGACTTCCTGTTCCGGTGTGGCACACATAAGCTTCTTTGTTATCACCGGTCACGAATATGCCTGGCCAGCCGGTTCTTTCTGTTTCTACAATGTCATAGGGTATTTCGCCCCAAACATAACCGGAGCCTTTGCTGTAGCCTGTTCCACGATCGGTCCAAGTCGTATTGTCTTGAAAACTCATCGTCCAGGTAGCATGAGCATTTTCCTGATCGTCAAGAATTATGCGCTGCTGCATAGAATTGTTTGTTTGGTTGTCATAGGTGGTATATCCTATAACCTGTTCCCATAATGTCATTGACTTTGACATGTCTGGAATTGGAAAGGATGGTTTGGGCTTTTTGGCCTTTTCCATTTGAGGTTGAAAGTCATCACGAACAAAAGGAGTGATGGAGGTTTTTTGAACCTGTTTGTAATCACGCTTGACCAATGGAACATTTTGGCTATAAGAATGAGTTACACATAGCAAGGCTATGAGAGCACTGTAGAATTTCTGCATCATTAAGTTTTTGATTGTTTAAAAAAGCGAGGCTAATGTAAAAAGAAAGTGAGGAATTTCCTACCAACTATTGCCGATTAGTTTTGTTTTGCTAAAAAATCATTTTATGCAAGCAGAGATTATATGTATTGGGGATGAATTATTGATAGGGCAAACTATCAATACCAACACAGCCTGGTTAGGTGAACGTCTCAATGCGATGGGCATTAAGGTGCACAGATCAGTAACTATAGCTGATAACGAGGAAGAAATAACTGCTTCATTGAACGAGTCGGGAAGTCGATCATCGGTGGTCATTCTTACCGGAGGACTTGGTCCAACTAGGGATGATATAACGAAAAACACATTGTGTGCGTATTTCAATACCAAGCTGGCTATCAATGAAGAGGCGTCACAAAGAATCACACAATTTTTCACGGAACGAGGATTGCCACTACTTGAAGCCAATCTGCAACAAGCTGCATTGCCGGAAGCTTGCACTGTGATCCATAATTATCGTGGAACAGCATGTGGGATGTGGTTTGAGCGCAACAATGTTGTTTATGTTTCAATGCCCGGTGTGCCTTATGAAATGCAGGCAATGATGGAGAATGAAGTTTTTGAGAAGTTACGAAGCCGTTTCGATCGGCCTTCGATCATGCATAGAACAATTCTAACGACAGGCATTGGTGAGTCGAACCTTGCGAAAATCATCGAGGACTGGGAAAATTCACTGAGTGCAGTGGGTATTGCATTGGCTTACCTGCCGTCACCGGGAGCCGTGAAATTGCGTATGTCAACATATTCGGGCATAACGGAGCAGCAAACCATGGCATTGAGTGAAAAAGAAGCAGAGCTTAAATTGCTGATAAGCGATTACATATTTGGATACGAAAAGGAAACCCTTCAAGGCATAATTGGGAACTTGCTTATGGAGAAGGGTACTTCATTGTCAATAGCTGAAAGCTGCACCGGTGGGAATATTGCACATCTGGTCACGACTGTTCCCGGAAGTAGTGCATACTTTGTTGCGGGTTTGATTTGCTATGTCAATGCGATTAAGGAACAGGAGTTGGAAATTTCACCTTCAATGATTTCGCAATACAACGTAGTCAGTAGCGAAGTCGCGGAAGCAATGGCGATTGCTGTGCGCAAAAAGTTTAACACCGGTTTCGGGCTTTCTACAACCGGCATTGCGGGTCCTTCGGGAGCGACAGAAGATATTCCCGTGGGAAGTATTTGGGTTGCTGTTGCAAATTCACGAGGAGTGAAGTCGCAGTTTTTCAGATTTGGAAAAAACAGAGAACTGAATATACATATGGCCTCCAACGCCGCATTAAATATGCTTCGAAAAGAAATTTTAGCGGATAGGGATTGAATATGAATAAAAATGTGCTTCCTTTGCACCCCATTTTAAAAATTGAATTGCCATGGCACGTGTATGTCAGATAACCGGAAAGACAACGATCACCGGAAATAGAGTTTCTCACTCAAATGTTAAAACCAGACGTAAGTTCTATCCGAACTTGCAATACAAGAAATTCTGGTTAGAGGAAGAGAAACGTTTTGTAGAGTTGCGTGTTACTCCAAAAGGAATGAAGACGATCAACAAACTAGGACTTTTAGCCGCGATGAAGAGGGCAAAGGAAAAAGGACTTCTCGCATAATCCAGGTTTTTAAATATTGAGAAGCACTGCATAATAGCGGTGCTTTTTGTTTGAATGATGTTTCCGGTAAATGCAGAAAATTGCAAGAATCGCATGGTCATTCTCACCTGAATAAGAGTAACGCTAACACTAAACCGTTGAAACTTTATTCTTCAAAAACGTTTCAATGGGCTGACTACTTATATTTGCCGCCCTTAAAAAAAGTATCAACTTACCAATTATTAGTTTGATTCATGCGGAATAAATCGCTCTTATGGATTTTCGTAATCCTTCTTACACTGACAGTCGTTTACGTACTGTCATTCGGATTTGTAGCACAGAAATATGAAAGCAAGATCGCTCAGTTGACGAGTGATTCACTGACTACCGCCGGAGTAAATTTCGAAGTAGGAGACTCTGTTTACACAGCGCTCTTCAGAAAAACACTTCGCGACAGTTCTGATGCAGAGGCGCTTCCTGTTTTTGGCCACAGCTACAACTACCTCAAAGAACATGAGCTCAACCTTGGTCTTGACCTGAAAGGTGGCATGAGTGTGATCCTTGAAGTATCGATTCCGGATTTGTTTATTGCGCTTAGCGACAATAACAACAATCCCGTCTTCATCAAGTCGATCGTCGACGCGAAGGCGGCGCAGCGCAGTTCGACAGCGTCTTATGTTGATCTCTTTTATGACGCATGGAAAAGCAACAACACCACGGGCCTTGAGATGTGGCGCATTTTTGACACCATGGAGAACAAGGGGAAGTTTCCCGCTAAATCTTCAGACAATGATGTGATAGCTATTCTTCGCAAAGAGGCGGATGATGCACTGAACAACACAGAAAATATTATCAAGAAAAGGATCGAGCCATTCGGAATAACGCAGGCCAATGTTCAGCGTCAATCCATTTCCGGACGTATCATCGTTGAATTGCCGGGTGTTGATGACAGAGAGCGTGTTCGCAAAACGCTTAAAGCAACTGCAAATCTCGAGTTCTGGGATACTTATCGCACAGATGAGGTCTTCATGAAGATGTATGAGGTTTACGGATCGATCGGAAAGAAACTGGCTCCGGACCTATATTCTCAGGATCCCGATCGTGCAGTGAAGGATTCGACGATGAATGCTTTAATGCAGGACACGTTGTTGACCTCTACGCAGAAGGATTCCATCAAATTGGTTTATGAGGATAAGACGGTAAGAGCGGACAGCCTTCTTAGCGAGCAGGAATTGAGTAGAAAATATCCATTGCGCAAACTTTCATTGATTCCACAATCGGGATCTGCAGTTGTAGGTTATGCACAGGTAAGTGATACGTCAGAGATCAACAGATATCTGAACATGGATGAGACGAAACAAATTCTCCCTCCCGATTTGATGTTGCTGTGGGGTGCGAAGCCTGAAAAGAATGTCGTTGCCCTTTATGGTATCAAAGACAAGAGTCTGCGTGGCAAGGCTGAATTGGACGGAGGTTCAATCACGGATGCGCGTCAGGATTTCAACATGATTACCGGCGAAGTAGAGGTGAGCATGACCATGGACACAGAAGGTGCTGCTATCTGGCGCGAAATGACCAGAAAGAATGCAGCGGATAATAAGCGATCCATTGCTATTGTGATGGACAATCTCGTTTACTCTGCTCCAAGCGTTAATGGCGAAATTCCAAATGGAAGTTCAGTTATTCAGTTTGGACGTGGAGATGCAATTGAATCTAGCAAAATTGAGCAGGAAGCGCAAGACTTAGCAGGATTGCTTAAGGCAGGTTCATTGCCAGCACCAGCAAAGAGCATTGATGAGGTTACAGTAGGACCATCTGTAGGAGAGGAGAACATCAAGGCCGGATTGTGGTCGTTCCTCATCGCTTTCGGATTGATCATGATTTACATGGTTTTCTATTATGCGTGGGCGGGTATTGCCGCCAACATTGCATTGATCGCCAATCTGTTCTTCTTGATTGGTGCTCTGGTGTCATTCGGTGGATCACTCACGTTGCCAGGTATCGCCGGTATCGTATTGACCATGGGTATGGCAGTGGATGCGAACGTACTTATCTATGAGCGTGTGAAGGAAGAGTTGCGTTTGGGTAAGGGAATGTCTGCAGCCTTGCATGACGGATTCCTGAAAGCACTTAGCGCGATCATCGATGGTAACGCAACGACATTGATCACAGGTATCATCCTTTTCGTTGTTGGAACAGGTCCAATTAAGGGATTTGCAACGACTTTGATCATAGGTATTTTCACTACACTTTTCACGGCATTCATCATTTCCCGCTTGATACTTTACAAGAGGTTGGAAAGCAAGAAGCCAATCACTTTCTATAGCAGTATCACAAAGAACTGGTTCACCAAAATGAACTTTGACTTTGTTGGAAAGCGTAAAATATTTTATGTGATTTCCACCATCATTATTATTGCGGGTATCACTTCTTGGGCTGTACGTGGTTTCAATATGGGCGTTGACTTCGCAGGTGGAACATCTGCACGTGTGACATTTGGTCAGACAGTAGATCCAGACGCGGTGCGTTCGGCTTTGAGCTCAACACTTGTTGACGAGAACGGTCAGCAGTCTTCAGTGCTCGTTCAGAGCATTGGTTCAGGTAACACGGACTTTAAAGTAACTACCAATTATCTGATCGACTCTGAAAATGAGAACGTGGAAAATATGGTGAGCGAAAAGCTTTCTGAGGCATTCTCGAAAGTGGGAACAACATATGTAGTGGGTTCATCCTATAAAGTGGATCCAACGATGAGTGATGACTTTCGAAAGCAGGCGATTTGGGCGGGTATACTAGCCCTGATTCTTGTAGGAGCATATATTTTGCTTCGATTCAGAAAGATGGACTTTGCACTTGGCGCTTCGGTCGCGCTCTTGCACGACGCGCTTATCGTAATTGCCGCCTTTACGTTGTTCAATGGAATTGTTCCATTCTCACTTGAGGTCAACCAGAATTTTGTTGGCGCGATATTGACGGTCATCGGATTCTCGATCAACGACACGGTTGTAATCTTCGATCGTATCCGTGAATACCTGAAAGTACGTCGCAATGTACCAATAGAATCCACCATCAACGATGCATTGAATAGCACGATGGGAAGATCCATTAATACGTCGATGACCGTATTGATCACATTGGTGGCGATGTTCATTCTCGGATCAGACGACATCAAAGGATTCTGTTTCGCGATGATTGTTGGAGTTGTATCGGGTGTGTATTCAACGCTCTTTATTGCGAGTCCTATCGTAGTGGATATGCGCAACATGTTGGGTAGAAAAGAAAAGGCAGTAGCAGCCAAGGCAGTAGCAGCGGCAGCTGTTACAGCGTAATGGTCATTAAATACTATGTTAACAAAGTCGTCCTTCGGGGCGACTTTTTTCGTTTGGTGATTTGATAATTTGATGACTTGGAGATTTGATGATTTGTTGATTGTGTTCGAGTGTCGGGTATTTGATATTTTTTGATTTGTGTTTTGAGGCGAGTGTGAATCAGAGCGTGTTCTCTCATTCCTAATTCCTAACCCATAGTCCCTATTTATTGATTTGGTGACTTGGAGATTGAACACTCCCGCGCGAGTAATTCAGAGCGCATTCCCCTATAATCCTATAATCCTCTTTCACGATTTGCGGCGGCGCGAGTGATTCAGAGCGCTTTTCTCAATTCTCACAATTGCACACTCACACTTTTATATAGAAGTGTGAGGCTGAGTGAGAAAAAATGGTCACACAATTTGATTTGACCTGGCCCACACGCGACAATGTCCAATCAATAGATGGTCAAGTCACTTATGCATTCAAGGTTAGAAATTTCGAAGAATTAAAAAATTCTAACCATGTAACATCTAGTTTTTCCAGATGGAGATTTAGGGTGGAGATAGTGACATTTAATTCACCTCGCTCAATGCGTACAATTTGAGTTCCATGATGGTCACATAGAAAGGCCAAATCTTCCTGAGTGAGGATTTTCGACTTACAACCTCCCGCAATCTCAGCTCTACCTGTGTTAAGAATCTTTTGTTTGATATCTTTTGCACTCAGCGGCCAAGGGACAGAGATTTGTTTTGAAAAAACAACAACATAAATGTTGTATTATGTTTGAATTGGGTAAGCCGAAAACCATTAATAGAGTAGCCAAATCAAAACATTATCATTTATGAAAAATTTGAGTATTTTTATTCTCGCATTAGGTTTCAGCTTGAACGCACAGGCCTACGGAATCATTAGTGTTACTAAA
>JAYTMF010000493.1:0-2946 GCA_043728755.1 Flavobacteriales bacterium | reverse complement strand
GCTGCGAACGCATAACCCCATCCGTAGTTGATGCGCATATAAGCCGCAACAAAATTGCAGATGAACGCTCCAACGTTGATTCCCATGTAAAAAATGTTGAAGCCCGCATCTTTGTTCAATCTGTATTTATCGTTGTTGTAAAGATTTCCAACCAGTGTGGAGATATTCGGTTTGAACATTCCGTTTCCAAGAATGATCAACAGAAGTGATGCGTAAAATGAAGTAACTGTGTGAAGTGATAATCCAATATAACCGGCTGACATAAGCAGTCCTCCAATGATAATACTTCTTCTGTATCCAAGAATTCTATCCGCCAGCAAACCTCCAATGAAAGGCGTCAGATATACCAATCCGATGTAGGTTCCATAAACATCACTCTTCTGGATTTTGGAGAATCCCATTCCTCCGTTGTCCCATCCATCAATCATATAAAGAGAAAAGATTCCAAGCATGAGATAGTAACCGAACCTTTCCCACATTTCAGTGAAGAAGAGAATGTAAAGTCCTTTGGGATGCTTCGCCGACGACGTAGTTGTTCCTTCCATAAAGTTTTCTAGTGTTTTGTTTATACAGGTTTGATATCGAAAGTGGCCAAACCTAAGCAATAATTCGATTGTTCAAACAACGTTCGGAAGCCGTGGATAAGTCAGCGAATTCGACTGCAATTCAGGCAAAATAGGAATCTGATTGTGGATTCAACCCGAGCCTTCAAACGCTTGAAATTTGTGAAGTAAGATTATTGCGCCAATCGCTTCAATGCGGCGTCATAAACTCTTCGCATGCCTTCTTCGGTAGAGATCTTCGCCTTCCATCCGAGTTTATTCTCTACGAATGTCATATCGCAATACCTGGAGAAAACGCCAACAGGTTTGTGGGTGAGGGCTTTGATCTGCGGATCATATCCTGCGATACCGCAAAAGATTTTGATGATGTCGCGGAAGGTGGTGAGCTTGCCCATGCCGATATTGATGGCTGTTCCATCATGAATATGATCCATGGCGAGTAAGATGCAATCAATGACATCATCAATATGAACGAAATCACGTCCCTGAAAACCGGTGCCCCACACTTCAAACGGATCTTCTTTGCGTGCAGCTCTCGCAGCAATCGCAGGAACAGGGTAGGTGAGGTCCTGGTCTTCGCCATATCCGCTGAATGGTCGAATGCATGTGACCTTCAATCCATAATGTTCGGATGCAATCTTGGCGAGAAATTCTCCCGTAAGTTTTGTCCAACCGTAGGTCATATCGGGCTGACCCATTTTCTTGAAATCAATATCACTTTCTTTCAGTTGAATTGTGTTTCCTTCTGTTTGAAGATCTACCGGATAGGCGGCGCTGCTGCTTGGATAAAGTAGGCGCTCCGGCTTATATCTGCAAGCCCAGTAAAATAATTCCGCGTCGATGGCGAGATCCAGTGCTACTGCCATCGGATCTCCATCGATCATCGCTCTGCCGCCAACGATGGCTGCGAAATGAAATACATCCGCCAGCCGTGTTGACTCAAATTGAAATGCATCAGCGAAATAGTTCTCGTTCGTACCAAGTGATTTGATCACATTGCGCGCATCACCTTCTATATATAGGAGTCGTTCGTCCGCATAGGTCGCGAAATTCACACCAGCGCGATTCTTCTTCGCATCAAGCCAAGTATCTGGATGCGTTCCGACCAATAAATTATCAATGAAGATGATCCTGTCCTTTGTAGTGGCGAACAAACGCTTTACCATATTCCTACCGACAAATCCGCAACCGCCTGTAATGAGATGTGTTTTCATAATTTTTCGTTGGGGGTAAAATTAAGAGGGAACATGGGTTAATTAGACGCAGAGATTCGCGGAGAAATATCGAAAATTGAATGTTGATGATTGAAAATTGCCATGAGTTCATAAAATCCATCAGCGAGTTTTATGGAAGCAGGTAAAATGGATAGTGCTGTGGTAAATCGCGAAATCACTATATCACAAATGAAAAAAACCGCTTCATTTCTGAAGCGGTTTCCGGTCAATGAAGGTTAAGCAAAAAACCTTCGTAAGTCCAAATGTAAAGAATATTACTTCATTACAACAATTGTTTTTGTTTCCTGCAATCCTTTTTGGATAAGAACTGCTTTATAAGTTCCTGAAGCGAGATCGTGCTTTATGCTAACACGGTTGCCAGAAATCATTGCGTCAGCCGAGATGTTATGCGATCCAACGAGCTTTCCGTTCATGTCCATGATGTCAATTCGCGTTGCAATTTGTTTTACATCGATGTGATTGAATTGAATGTTCAATAAATTTTCACGCAGAGGATTTGGAAAAACTTCCCAACTACTGTCCTTAATAGTCAGCGATGTGATAGCGTTTGCGCTTGTTGGTGCGGTTGCGTCATATTGGCAGCAGCCGTTGTCAAAACTCGCTTCTGTGTTGTAGTTGTTGGCCTTCGCATCCGTACATCCGAATTCCTGAGCATTGGTGGTTGAAAATGAAATACCCGAAACGCTCCACGCAACCTGCGGACTATCCCAACCTTGTAAATTCATTGTTCCGCTAACGATGCCTGTTGTCGTAAACTGCGCGATGAGCACAAGACCATTGGCATCTCGTGTGCACTTCGGATCGGTAGGAAGCAGGAACCATCCGCCGTTGTTGGAGTACAGATTTCCCTGAGAATTAAGTGTTGAAAAATCAACGCCGATGTCCCATAGGTTGTTACCGGCATTGTCGCTATATCCTAATGTGATCCATGAATCAAAACGCGCTGTCGGATCAAGATCAATGAGAGACTGATTCATTTGTTCTGCGCTATATCCGGCATAAGGATGTTCGAAAAGAGGAGCAGTACTGGTGATCGTCATTGGATTGGCCTGATCACCATAAACGATATGAAGTGATTGTTCCGTTCCGGGTAGTAAAGCATACACTCTATAGGTAGAACCGGCAACCAGTCCGCCATTATCCGTGCG
>JAYTMF010000492.1:0-7269 GCA_043728755.1 Flavobacteriales bacterium | reverse complement strand
TGCGAAGCAGGCGAGCGTTGTGATCGACAGGTTGCCATAGCCATCATTGTCTTGGTCACGGTAAAAAGTGATCTGAACTCCTTCGTCAACTGATCCATTGCAATTGTCATCCATGCCATTACAAACTTCTGTTGCAGCAGGATGAATGGAAGAAACCGTGTCGTTGCAATCGGTGCTGTTGGCCACATAACCGGCGGGAGTGTTGCAAGCCTGTGTAGTGATATTGAAGTCACCATATCCGTCATTGTCGAAGTCGCGGTAGAAAGTGATGAGCACTCCTTCATCAATTGAACTATTGCAGTTGTCATCCATACCGTTGCAAGCTTCAACCGCGCCGGGTCGAATGGCGGCATTGTTGTCGTTGCAATCGGTACTGTTGGAAACGTATCCGGCAGGAGCAGAACAAGCCTGTGTTGTAACGGAAATGTTGCCGTAGCCATCATTATCCAGATCTCGATAGAAGGTGATGAGCACGCCCTCATCGATCTGACCATTGCAATTGTCGTCCACGCCGTTACACACTTCTGTGGCTGCGGGATGAATGGCCGCGCTGTTGTCGTTGCAATCGGTGGTGTTGGCAACATAGCCAGCAGGCACTGAACATGCTAGTGTTGTCACGGCCAAATTTCCGTATCCATCACTGTCAAGGTCGCGATAAAAAGTAAGTTGTACTCCTTCGTCTATAACAGTATCGCAGTCGTCATCGATGCCGTTGCACACTTCTGTTGCACCGGGATAGACAGCGTTGTTATTGTCGTTGCAATCGCCACCACATGATGTGAAGCTATCGCCATCTACATCAAATCCTTCATCGATCTGACCATTGCAATTATCGTCCGCACCATTGCAAATTTCCGGTGCAGCGGTCACGCGTATCGAGAACGTTCCGGTACCGGCGTTGTAACCTCCGGCCTGTATATAATACGTCTGACCAGTGGTAAGTAAACCACATACCGGTAAGATCTGCGACTTGTAATTCGTGCCGCTGATATCGTCATTACATGCGATGAGCGCTCCACCACAACTGCCATAAAGTGCAATACGCGTATCGGAGAGTGTTACTCCTGTGAAGTCGGTGCTGATGGTGATCTTGCCGCCGTTGTGTACAAATTTGAACCATACATCTTTTATCTGAGTTCCACCGCCGCAGTTTGGATTTGTACCTTCCTGACATGTACCCACATTGGAGGCCGCAGTGGCTGGATTACCAATGGTTAGCAGCGTAGCGCCTGCACACATGTCGTTGGTTGGACCAAAGGTGCAAGAACCATTATCAATAGTCGCCAATGGATTGTAATTGCATGCTGTACTGTTCATACATCCTGAAACAACAGAGAGAGGATAGCAAAAATTATGACTGACACTCGTGCCGAAATTGGCTGCACCCATGATGGCCATCGTTGTGGTGGTGGGATTGTCTCTAATGAAATAATTTCCATTGCCCTGTGCACAACCGGTGTTGGATAGGCCATCGCCATAACTGTCAAATACATTCAATGTAAAACAACCATTAGGCAAGCACAATGGAATAAGGTTAGTGGATTCGCTGACATATCCGGAGCCACTGAACATTACATTGCTTCCTGCATCGGTGATATTCCAACTGGTTTCATTCGGATAACAATCCGTCTTTAGTGTGAGCGTTGCGTTATTCGTTCCATTGATACAATAATAATTGGAGATGGCAGAATTGTTCGCTGTATTATCATCCGCAAGTGTATTCACCTGTGTGATGATTACGTTGAACGTAAACGCACCGGCTCCATAATTCAAATTGGGAAATACAATATTGGTGCTGGTACCTGTGAGCAAGTTTCCCGTCCAGTTATAAGTCTGAAGCGTCTGACCGGTTACCTGGTATTCGATGGTCATCGAGATGATCGGATTCGTTCCGGCGTTGAGAACCGTTATTTGAGGTGAAACGGTAGTACTGCAATAAGATCCTGTAGGTGCAGCGACATTCGTAATGGATGCGTCGAGATTCGGCAGTGAATAGAGTGGTGCTCTCCACAATCCTCTTCCATAGGTTGAGGCAGTGATGGTGCTTGTTCCGGTGTGAATGTCAAGATCTGTAATATTTACATTCGGAAGCGCATTGATGTAAGGAACGAAATTTCCCAACACACTATCTCTGTAAAATACTCCGGCATCCATACCTACATAAATGCCATTGATTGTTCCCGGTTGGAAGACAACTGCATTAGCGGGTAGATTGGGAAGTGAACCTGATATATTCGTCCACGTTGTTCCTCCATTAGAAGTATAATAAACCTTATTGCCTGCGGCGTAATTACTTACTGCTATCCATATCTTGTTTGGATCGGTATTGTGTATGGCAATGTCTTTAATCGTATAGCCCGGTGTTCCGGTTACCAACGTAAAAGTGGCGGCATTATCAATGCTTTTAAATAAGTTGCTGCCCTTAGACGCGAACACAATATTTGCATTGGAAGGCGCTATCGCAAGATCATTGCAATTGCCCGTGCCAAACGCTGCTGAGGGCGTGAAGGCTCCACCACTGTTGATAGATTTATAGACTACTGATTTTCCCACAAAAATGTGCGCAGGATTCGGTCCAAGAATGAAAGGTGTCACCCATGCGCCGTCTTCATTGATACCCGTACCGCCACTACTTACAATGCTCGAAAAAGAAGCTCCGGTATTGGTGCTTTTGTAAATTGCACCGTAGTATAACTCACCGTACATGATCGCTGAGTTGGTGGGATTGATTTGACAATCCATTCCATCGCCACCAATTGGTCGGGTAAATGTTGTGTTGTTCTTAAGGTTCGTTCCATTGTCTTGCCACCCTGACAATACCAGGTTTGAATTGGTGCCTGCAACACTCAATTTGTATTGTTGGGCAATTTGAAGATTGGTGGAAATGTCGCTAAAGTTGGGACCACCATTCGTGGTAGAGAATACGCCGCCATCGCAACCTATAAGCAGTCGTGTGGATCCCGCTACAAAATGAATAGCGTGAATATCGGCATGCACATAGGGTGCTCCACTTCCTGTCCAATGTCCGGCAATCGTCCATGCTGTTCCTCCATTGATCGATTTCCATAGATTGACACCACCGATATAAATGATGTTTGCATCGGCAGGATCTGCTTCGATCCTCAAGTCATACCATCCTTGTCCTCCTGTCGTAGCCGAAGGTGTGGAACTCCAGTTGAGATAATTCGGATTGTTGCCCGTCATTTGTGTGAACGTTGTGCCGGTGTCTGTTGATTTGTACACGCCCAACAATCCGCTGTCGGTTCCACTCACCAATGCATAGGCTACAGTTGGTGTTGCTGCACTCACTGCAATGGACATCCTTTGTGAAGCTGCAGATGTAGGCAGTCCGCTGGTGATCACCGTCCAGGTAGACCCCGAGTTCGTTGACTTATAAAATTGATTGGATGAAGCGTACCATGTCGTTGCATCACCGGGCTTCATACGAAGGTCTTTGAAACTTCCAGTTTGTACGCGAGTCCAACTGGTTCCGCCATCAATCGTTCTGTAAATTCCGTCACTGGTGACGCATATCACGATCTGTGTATTGGTCGGATTGATTATGATTCGTGTTGTGGTGCGGGTTTGTGTCACCGCCCAATTGAGTCCTGTCGCATTCCAAGTTGTACCGCCATCGATGCTTTTGAGTACACCCAATGCGTAAGTGTCACCTGCATCCCCATCGCCCGTGGCGAGGTACATGATATTGGTGTTGCTGGGATCAATGGCAATGTCTGATGCGCCAATCGATCCAAGGAAATCGGTACCCATTACTGTCCAGCTCGCTCCCGAGTTGGTGGTCTTCCATAGGCCACCACCTGGTGCACAAGCGAAGAATGTCGTTGTACTTCCCGGTAATTCACGTATGCCATTGATTCTTCCTGCGCCACCACCACCGGTAGGTATGGTAGTATTTCCTATATAACTCCAGTTTCCCGGAAGGAAATTGTTCTCTTGAAACATCTCGGGTTGTTCCTGCATCGCCTGCCATACAGCATCGGGTGCCGGCCATGCACCCGTTTCGGAAACGCGGGGTTCCATGAACCATTCCCATCGTTTGAAAGCCTTGAAGCCTGAGCCACGTGTCACTTCGCGACCTTGCCAGTACTCATTGAATTTTGCACGTGTTTCGTAAAAGCTCGTGTTGGGATCTTGCATCATTTCCTGCCAGGTACGCTCAGGTGCCGGTGTTGTGATCTGCTGACCATTCGCCACTAAGGCAAGGATTAGAAAGAGAGATGACAATAACGTCATCAAGGAGAACCATAGAATTCTTCTCATCAAAATTTTTAATTAAGTGATAGATAATAAAGGGCAGTCCCCGTAGATCGCTTACGAGGACTTATACAAAGATGCACAATCTAATGGCAATTTGGTCATTGATTCAGAGTCATTTGTCGGGATAATTTGGAAGCTTAATGATGAAACGGGATTCGCGTTTCGCGGAAAAGGCTTCACACAGAATTGCACTGAAGGAATATCGGAAAAAAGAGAAAACGATTGTTGATGAGTTGTCAACCTATTATACCAAAGTGATTTATAAAACAGGCCAATGTTTGAGAAATCATACATTGGTATATGCCGATAGATACAAGTGTTTATTTCAATCTGGCGTAGCAAAGATTGGACTATTACACTTGTCCAGTCGGTATTAGAAGTAAAAATGCATTTTCAGTGCATTCTGAAATTCATTCACTGCAATTCCGTAAAAAACCCCGCACCCCGCACCCTGAATTCCGGAAGTCAGTAATATATTTGAATCCATCAATGCTCACCATGAATCTTCGCCTTCTACTTTTTGTCATCTCCTTATTCGATATCGCTACCTCATTCGCTCAGCAATTCGAGAGGAATTATACTATTCCCGTGATCGAGAACGGCAACGCCCTGCCCAACGCATGGGCCGGTGGACTCAATTCCTGTCAGGTGTCGCGCATCGACGCTAACCTCGATGGCATGAAGGATATCTTTGTCTTCGACCGCATCGGCGCGCGCATCAACATTTACCTCAACATGGATGATACGCCGGGCACGATGAACTACAAATACACACTAGAATTCAACCATGCATTTCCACCCAATCTCAAGAACTGGGTACTGCTGCGCGATATGAATTGCGATGGCAAGGAAGATATTTGTGTCAACTCCGGAAGTGGTTTTAAAATTTATCTCAACACGAGCGTGGCGTCGTTGTCCTTTGACCAAACTGTAGGTGTGAACATTACAGCCCTCTACGATTTTGGTGATCCTTTTACCTCGGGCATCTACTGCATTGCACCGGATATTCCTGCGTTCAATGATTATGACGACGATGGCGATATGGACATCTGGAGTTGGAATGAATTCAGTTCGTCACTCTATTTCTATAAGAATATGGCGGTGGAAAATGGCACATGCGACACGCCCGATTTCGTTTGCCGCAATCGATGCTACGGCATGTTTGGCGAAAGTTCTGAAAGTTTCTCCATCTTCACCGGTGTCGATTTCAACTGCGATTTCAATGTGATAGATCCGCGCGAGGAGCAAAGCGGTGGCATGCATACAGGAGGAACGACACTCGCGATCGATCTCGATCAAAATGGTTTGAAAGACATCGTCCTTGGCGACGTCACCGCAAATGATTTGGTTGCCGTGATGATTGGTGAGTCCGCCAATCTTGTCGACAGCGCAATGGTGGTGTATCCGGATTTCCCAGCCACATTCGGTGGCAGTATCGCGGCGAACATGACCACCTTCCTCGGCTCTTTTTATGAAGACATCAACAATGACGGCGTGCGCGATTTGATCGTCTCTCCCAATGCCATTGGTGATGCTGCCGACAGAAGAAGTTTGATGCTATATATTAATGAAGGTCTAAATGATCTTCCCGATTTTCAATTCGTGCAGGATAATTTTTTGCAGGAAGGAATGATCGACTTGGGAGTGAATGCGTATCCCGTTCTCTACGATTACGACAACGACGGTCTCATCGACCTCTTCATCGCCAACAGAAAGTATTTCGAGTTGGGCAATTCTTATACTTCAAAGATCGGCTACTACCACAATTCTGGAACGACCACCGCACCGGCGTTTACATTGGAAGATCCCAACTGGCTCGACATTCCTGCATTACAATGGCAAAGTGTGTATCCGTCGTTCGGTGATCTCGACGGCGATGGTGATGCCGACCTGTTCATCGGCGATCAGGATGGACTGCTGCATTATTTCGTCAATGATGCAGCGATAGGGCAGGCGAGTCATTTCACGTTGGTGCCGAATGTTGTGCTGGAATCCACTGGTATTGCGCTCGACGTCGGACAAAATGCAACACCGCAAATGATCGACCTCAACGGTGATGATCTCAATGATCTCGTCATCGGCGAATTAAATGGCAACATTAATTACTATCAGAACATAGGCACTGCTTCCATTTACAATTTTCAATTGGTGGAGGATAGCATTGGCGATGTTGCAGCCACGAGTATTCTCGGTATCCAGGGCAAGAGCGTTCCGTTCTTTTTCAAAAACAACGACGGACTGTGGGAACTCCTTAACGGCACCGAAACTGGACAAGTCAATCATTATACTCAGATCGAAGACAATATTTTCGGCGCATTCAATCTGGTGACATTGAACTACGAAAACATCAACGAAGGCGAACGCTGCGCGGTCTTCATGGCCGACATCAACGGCGATCAACTCAATGATTTATGCATCGGCAACATTGGAGGTGGAGTAGGAGTGTATACGCATGTGCCCATCGCCGTGCGCGAACAAAACCTGTTGAGTGCCGTGCGCATTTTCCCCAATCCGGCGAGTGATGTTCTGAACATGGTATTACCGGAAGGTATTGCGCTGCCGGTTCAGATGCGGGTGATGAATTGTATGGGAAGATTAGTGAGCACGCAACAAATCAATACGCGGCTCTCTGCACTGGATGTGTCTGGTTTTAAGAATGGTATTTATTTTATTTCGCTGACAGCTGAAGGTTGGACACAGAATGAGAAATTAATTGTGCGGCATAATTGAAAATTTTTTTTGGACGCTGAGCATTTATTGATTTGTGATTTGGTGAATTGGTGATTGATCCGAACTTCATTGCGCCTTTGATTATATTATTTCTCTGCGTATCTCTGCTTGCGCCTTGAAAACAACGAGCCGTGATGCAGCTCTGAGTTATTCTTATGTAGTGATGATATAGGATTACTTCAAAAATCCGAAGTATGGATAAGGCTGTTCAGGCAGCGTTATCAAACCGCCTTTTGCTGCTGTAATTGTGAAATCTTGATG
>JAYTMF010000491.1:0-3378 GCA_043728755.1 Flavobacteriales bacterium | reverse complement strand
GAGTTTGTTGCTTCAAAGAACGCAGAAGGAAATGCAATCGGAGGATTGAGCGTCGGTGAACCGCATGAGATGATGTATGAAACAACCGCGCTCGTTTGTGAAATTCTTCCCAAGGACAAGCCGCGATACTTGATGGGTGTTGGCACTCCGGCCAATATTCTCGAGTCTATCGCTCTCGGTATAGATATGTTCGATTGTGTAATGCCAACTCGCAATGCGCGCAACGGCCAATTGTTTACATGGAATGGAATTATGAATATGCGCAACAAGAAATGGGAAAATGATTTTTCGCCCTTGGATGCTGATGGTGAAAGTTATGTCGACTCGTTTTATTCTAAGGCATATGTTCGACATCTTTTCGCAGCGGAAGAAATCCTTGCGTTGCAAATTGCGACCGTACACAATTTGAATTTTTATCTCAGACTTGTCCGCAAGGCAAGAGAGAAGATTTTGGATGGAACTTTCGCATCTTGGAAAAATGAAATGGTAGTAAAAATACAGAACAGGCTTTAGTGATAAAGACTCTCGATATATATATCATCAAAAAATTTCTCAGCACTTTCTTCTTCATGATAGGTGCATTCATGGTTATTGCCGTGGTGTTTGATGTAAGTGAAAACATAGATGAGTTGATCAAGTCGAAAGCCTCGACTTTCAAGATCATCACCGATTATTATTTGAATTTCTGTTTCTATTTCGGTACGCTGCTCAGCTCATTTATTGTTTTCCTCACAATCATTTGGTTCACGAGTAAGCTGGCGCAACAATCTGAAGTCATCGCGATGCTCAGCGGCGGCATTAGTTATACAAGATTTGTACGACCTTATTTTATTGCTGCTGGAATACTTGTAGCCCTTTTGCTATTTCTCACTCATGTAGTGGTTCCTCATGCCAATAGAGTGAAGTATAACTTTGAAGTGGAGTATATGAAGGATCCGCTCACCGTTGCAGAGAGAAATGTTCACCGCGAAATCGAACCCGGTGTGATTGCATACTTTTTTGCTTTCCATCCGGAAACGAATTCAGGCGATAATTTTTCGCTCGAGACCTGGAAAGAAGGAAGATTGGTTAAGAAGATCATTGCTTCAAGCGCAAAATATGAAAAGGATAAAAACACGTGGAGCATCAATAATGCGACAATTCGGATCTTTCATCAGGATGGAACGGAAGATCTGAGTCAGCGGGCAAAAATGGATACGGTATTGAACATGGATGATCAGGACTTTGGTTTGCGTGCGGAAATTTCCGGTGCGATGTCTTGGTCGGAACTCAATGAATTTATAGATGAACAAAAACTGGGTGGGTCTGGTCGTGTTGCGCAGTTTGAAATTGAAAAGTACACTCGTACTGCCGGACCTTTTTCTATTTTTATTCTGACTTTGATTGGCGTTTCGATCGCTTCAAGGAAGCAAAGAGGAGGAACAGGACTGCACTTGATGTTGGCCGTAGTGATCGGGTTTGTTTTTGTTTTCATTTCCAGAATGACCACCGTAAGTGCAATGAATCTGGGATTCTCTGCGTCTCTGGCAGTTTGGATTCCGAATATACTCTTCCTTTTTATTGGAATATTTCTGTTCACGAAAGCACAGAAATAGTCGAACATGCATTCTACTTTGTCACCTGGTGTTTGTGACTTTTAGCACAAACCGGACGACACTGCTGATGGTCTTTTCATTTGGGATACTGAGATTCCGATGAATTTTGAATTCTCAACTATTGAAGGCTTATATTTGTTGATAGTTTAAAATGCGGCAATCTCTGATCATATTTTTCATGGTACTCTATTTGACGGCAAACAGTCATTTGAGTTTGGCGATGCATTTTTGTTGCGGCAAAATGGTGGATTGGAGTCTCAATAGTGAGGCGAAGCGTTGTTGCGACAAGTCAGAAACCAAAAAGAAATGTTGTTCGGATTTCGAATTAAATTTTGGAGTAGTAGAGCAACATGCTTCAGCGCAAGCTTTGATATGCGACTTGCGATCAACATTTTTCTTAATCATTCCCTTTCCAGGAATCACCCCTGCAATTCCAATGTATTGCGAATTGGCAGAACCTCTAATTCCTGCGCACGCACCGCCAAATCTTTCCGCTCCGGAATACTATTTATTGTATGATGTTTTTCTAATCTGAGATGTTCCTGAGGTTAAAGTCGGTGGATGGCTATTCACCACATTTTCTATCATACATTCTCATTTTACAAAAAAATCATCAAATGAAAAATTTAATTTTAATGGTATTATCGGCGATTGCCGTGTTTTTTACGTACTCTTTTACCAATGTGGATGGTAAGCCTGTTACAGAAAGTTTCTGGGTAAATCGCGATTGCGAAATGTGTAAAGCGAAAATTGAAGCAGCTGCGGATATCAAAGGTGTAAAGACTGTTTCCTACGACATGGATTCATACATGCTTACCGTGGTGTACAATCCAAAGAAAATCACAATTGAACAGATTCATCAGTCCATTGCCAATGCCGGTTATGACACTTCAATGATCAAAGCTTCTGAGGAGGCATACGGTAATCTTCCTGGATGCTGTCAATATGATCGTAGTATTCAACCTAGAAAATAGGACAATGAAAGTACAAGTTCTCATAACCACAATGGTGCTAATGATGTCTTGTAAAAGTGACGTCATCAATAAGGAAAACGACTTCATGGTTTATGGAAATTGTAACATGTGCAAGTCGACCATTGAAAAGGCTGTTGATGTAGACGGGGTCGTAAAGGCCGATTGGAACAAAGACACCAAAATGATGCGTGTCTCTTTTGATAGCACAAAGACAAGTCAGCAGAACATTGAGAAGATGATTTCAGAATGTGGCTACGATACGGAAATGTTTCGGGCCGCAGATGAAAAGTACAACGCGCTTCATGAATGTTGTCATTATGAAAGAAAACCTGAAACTCAGGAAATACGATAAATGTGGATCAATTCGAAAACAATAAAAACAAAGCAAATGAGAAAATTTTATTTAACGATGGTTGTACTTTTTACAGGTATGATCTCTAATGCACAAACCGTGGCAATGGATTTTACACAGGATGACTGTTTGGGTTATTCACACCATTTGTTTGAAGAACTAGATCAGAACAACGTTGTGATCATAGAGTTTTTCATGACCAATTGCAGTCCGTGCATCAATGCAGGTAATGCACTTACGCCAGTTTACAATCAGCTCCTTCTTGACTATCCGGGTCACGTAAGTTGGTATCATTTTGCGTTCAACAATTCTTATACATGCGCAACAGTTCAAGATTGGGTTGATAGCAATGGTTTTCCATCAACGCCTTTCACTCAGGGAGCTGCTATGGTAGCATACTACGGAGGATTCGGAATGCCAACTATCGTGGTTGTCGGTGGAGCCAATCATGATGTGC
>JAYTMF010000490.1:0-5364 GCA_043728755.1 Flavobacteriales bacterium | reverse complement strand
CAGATGTATAGACTGTTTCACCGGCATCCAGAAAATCGTAGTCGCGATTCCAGTCAACAAAGATGACAACCCGATCCGAAGCATAAGCTCCTGTCAATGTTACTGTAATTGACGAAGCCACTCCAACAGTTACATTGGTCGACATCGATGTGAAGTCTGAATAGGAGGTTGCTCCGCTTGGATTGTTTATGCTGCCTATCGACACATTTGTGATTCGCTCAAACGAAGTGTTTGTGGTGGTGGCTGAACAATATGTTGATGTAGTGGTAATAGTCATCGTAATGCCGTTGCTTGTAGCGGATGTGGGCAAAGGACACACAGCATTAGAGGTCATCAGGCATGTCACCACTTGACCATTGGTCAATGTGGTGGTTGTATAGGTGGATGAATTCGTTCCGACATTCACTCCATTCACTTTCCATTGATATGTCGGAGTCGTTCCGCCATTGATTGGTGTTGCTGTAAATGTGACGGACGCTCCTGATGCACTCGGATTTGTTCCTGCCGTAATAGCAATGGAAACTGACGGTGCTACGGTTGGAGTAATCGTGACTGTGATGCTGTTGCTTGTCGCCGTAGTTGGACTTACACATGCAAGATTCGAAGTGAGCACGCATGTTACAATTTGACTATTGGTCAGTGTGCTTGTTGTAAATGTTGGACTGTTTGTTCCTGCATTTACACCATTTACTTTCCATTGATAAGCCGGTGTAGTACCGCCGTTGGTCGGTGTTGCTGTGAACGTCATGGACGATCCCGCACAAGATGGATTGGCTCCTCCTGTTAATGCAATGGCAATGGCAGGACTTGATGAAGAATTGATAGTTATAGTGATGGCATTAGACGTTGCGGGATTTCCTGTAACACCTGTGAGATTGGATGTCATAACACAAGTAACCATCTGTCCGCTGGTGATTGATGTTGTTGTGTATGTGGAAGCGTTTGTGCCAACGTTCACACCATTCACTTTCCATTGATAGGAAGGCGCAGTGCCGCCATTCGTTGGTGTTGCAGTGAATGTCAATGACGCACCTGCGCATGCCGGATTTGTACCACTTGTGAGCGCGATTGCCACACCAGCAGTTGTAGTGCATGGCGTGATCTGGTAGGAAAAAATTCGTGTGCGAGCTGCACTTGTGCCTGTCGATCCGCCCATATATTCACTTGTACTCCAGAAAGTAACTCCATCAGGGTCCAATGTTGCATGTGCATAATCCCCGACACGATTTTGACCTGTCTGTGAACCCGTTCCTGCGATAACAACGGTTTCTGTAACTGGCAAAGTCCCCAGTGGGTCGCAGGTTCTTCTTCCTGTGTAAAAAAGACCAGGATAGATTGAGGATGAATTGGATTTTAAATAACTGATGCCGATGGATCCGTTGCTATCCATAGCAATGCTGCCCATCCATCTTGTGTTTGTATCAGGTGTGTATGTGCCTTCCTGATACATTGTCCAGACTCCGGTAGTTTGATTCTGGCGCAATTCGCACCACTTAATACTGCGTTGTGTATTTGAAATTTTTACCGCCCAATTCAACACAATGGTGTTATAACCTGACCATGTTTTCCACTGCGCACGATACATGCAAACGCCTCCGATACCATCCAGTTTTTGCGTTGTGCCTGGCTGAGAAACGTCGTCCCAGTTTGAATTATAGGATGCATCAAAAGCAGCGAGTGGAACATTGGCTGCCAATGTGATCGTTGCTGTCGGTGTTGTTGGTACCCAATTCACGGCCATGTTGTAAATATTCATGGCGTCGTTATAACCTGCACCCCAGCCATTATCAGAATAGGAGAATATTGGACAAGGTGTGCCCACAGCAGGTAAGGTGCCATCACCGGCATCTCCGGGAAGTGGCACAAAGAATCCGGATTTCGGAGGTGAATAATTGGTGTAAACGGATCTTGCTCCCGCCACCCCGGCAAGCATAGCTGTGCGTTCAAAACAAAATACTTTTTGCGTGCTTTGATTGGAAGTCATGTAATAACCATCAGACCAAACAGAAAATTTGAGATAGTCGGGAAATTGTGGTGAGGTATAAGTATAAGTGTAATAGGATCCTGTAGGATCATTGGTTGTGGAGATGGCGATGTAAATTTTCTTGTTCGCGCTGGTCCCGAATTGTGCAAGAAACCAACGATCCGCGGCTTTGTCATACATTACAATTGGATCGCCTGCATTGGCCGTGGCAGGGGACCATAAATTCCCAAGAGTTCCCGTGAGTATAACTGCACCCGTTGTTTTGTTATAAACTTTGAATGTCGTTGAATTGATCATTTGTATATAGTGGTTCGGACCGGCAGCTCCTGACGGATCATAGGGTCTGAATCCACTTGCTGTTTGTCCCGCCCAATTCGCTTTAGGAGGACTAGCAGGGATGTCTCCCATTTTGTCCTGTATGTAACGTGGATCGTTACCATATTCGGGACCATCGTTCACTGTCTTTGGAAATTTCTGAGCCTTCCGCTCCTTTCTATCCTCTGATTCTATTTCTCCGTAATTTTTGTTTTCGTCAACAGGATTTTCAGCGAAAATTTCGCTAATAGGTCTTGTGATGTGAAAATCGGTTGGAAGTACAACGCCCGTCTGGCTGTTGTTTTGAGCGATCAGTGGCGTATAGACACAATAAATGGCAACGATGAGGAAAATCTTCTTCATGGAGGAAAATGTTGTTTTGGATGAAATGTATATTAAGGTTTTTGCGCTTTGTTAGAAGGGCATTGATGAATCAAAGCTAAACGCATTTGGCTCCGTTTTACTTGCGGTTGAAAATTAATGTTTTGACGGCTAATTGTCGATATCACCAGCATCTTTTTGATACCACTGGGACTTCACGCGCCAATGCGAAGTTTACTTTAAAGTGAATCGTGAATGTCAAGTTTAGTCTTTTCCATAGGGAATGCTATGAATATCTCGCGTTGCGGTAATTACCCTTTAAGGCAATTCTAGTAACCTCTTTTATGAATCGACCTACGATGAATCTTACTATACTCTAATCCTTTATTTCGATGTTCATTTTGCCGAATTCTTCGTCAAATCTTACACCTATGTGATTTATAAAACATGCCCATGTTTGAGAAATCATACAGTGGTATTACCTCGTCTTCAACAATAGGACATAGCGCGATTCACAAAACAGGTTATGGGAAGTGCCCTTTATCAGGATGATTATCAAAGAATCAAGTTTGACTATTAATGTGAGTGATATGGATGCTTCCATTTCTTTGTACAACTCAATTGGCATCACGCTTCCACAGCGGTGGAGCGATCATTATGCACAACTTCGGGCACCCGGATTAGTAATTGGTCTGCATCCAACTTCACCGGAAAAGTTGAAAAATGAATTCGGAAATGTTGCCATGGGTTTTACTACCGAAAATATCGAAGTGGCCAGATTTCATTTGAATGAATTATCGATTGAGGTGAATGAACGTATTGAAGAAGGTAGTACATTTCTACATTTTAAGGATCAGGATGTAATACCAATGTGATTTCTAAAACATGCCAATGTTTGAGAAATCATACAGTGGTATATGCCGATGAATACAAATGTTTAGTTCAATCTGTCGAAGCAAAGAATTGGACTATTACACTTGTCCAATCGGTATAACGTCTCTCTATTTGATAAGACCCAAGTGGTAAAGTATATGGTGTCCAATAAGCTGGCACTTTGCGACTAGTGGATTGGATTGGTTTTTGGCCGACATGCAATGAGCATACTTTTTTCACACATTGTTTGTTGTTAATAAGACAAAATAAAAGGAATGAAGCCAAGCATTTTTTGCCTTTTCTTGTTTTCCGAAAAATATTAAGTTTGATACTATGACCAAAGTGCCGGTTTTCTTTACCTTTCTTACTGTAGCCATCATCGGCATAATGTTGTACAGCATGTATTACAGTGCGCCCATAGAATCAGTGAAACCAGAAATCCAGACGTTTCTCAATACCAAATACAATAATCAATTCACAATTACCCATATTGAAAAGAATCATACTGGATTGTTCTTTCGAGTTGCCGGCTACAAGATTGATATCATTGATAGCTTGGGAATTGAACTCAAAGGCATTGCAATAGAATACCAGTCCTCTGAAAACAAATGGACAACAATAATGGGTTCTAATATTGAACGTCAGTATAAGGATGAGAAGAAGAAGCGCGATCAATAGTTGACGCACGAAATGTTTAGCAAGTACAAGCGCATATCGAAAATTTACTTCACACGATAGGGAAATCAACTTTCACTCACTTCATATTCGATCTCTTCTAACGCATCAAGTCTGGATAGGACTTCTGTATTTATACTCACTCTATTGAACGCGTTGGCAGGCAGTTTCAATTCTCCATTGTCAGTGAGTACTTTCATGCGCACTTGTGCTTTGCCGGTTCCATTTTCAAGCGAATTGTATATCTTATCGATCAGCGCATCACTCAGTTTGTTGATCGAAACACTTATATCAAGAAAGCGTCCCATCTTTTCGCGGATTTCAAAAAGTGGTTCTATGCGATTTATTTTGAATTCCATCCCGTTGATTTCTGTCCCGAATTTTCTTGGTTGCGAACGACCAACAAGGAAAATTTTTGATCCTGAGTATAGAAGATGTTTGAACTTTAAGTAGTCTTCACCAAATAAGACAAACTCAAAATGCGAATCGTAATCTTCCATATTGAAAGTGCCAAATGGCTTGTTACTGCTTCGCGTGAATTTTTCGTTGAATTCAGTGATCGTGCCGGCCAGTTTGAGATCTCTGCCATTGATGGCGTTTAGGTCCTGTATTAAAGCCAATCCGCCTTCTGTACAAAAGGATTTGATCTCTAAGGCAAAGTCATCCAGTGGATGCCCGCTGATATACATACCCACCACTTCTTTCTCACGGGAAAGCTGTGTCATCGTATCCCAAGGTTCCACCTGCGCGGGTTGAGGTTCTACTATGACCGACGCTGCGTCATCATCGAACATAGATACTTGCGTGGTGTTTTGTTCTTCGCGGATAACCGAAGAAAATTTCACCAGTGTTTCAACAAAGGATTCATTTTTTCCATCGGGTGCAAAGAAGGCTGACCGTCTAATTCCAAATGCATCGAGTGCTCCCGATAACGCAAGATTTTCCAGCGTCTTCTTGCTCGTGCCTTTTGAATCAACGCGTTTGAGATAATCAAATATGGATTCAAATCTTCCATTTTTTTGTTCTGCAATAATGCTTTCAACAGCACTTTCACCAACGCCCTTGACTGCAGCTAGTCCAAATCTGATTTCACCTTTTTCATTCACACTAAAAAGGGATTTCGATTCATTCACATCCGGACCAAGCACTGGTAAATTTTGCTTTTTGCATTCCTGCATAAAGAAACTCACTGATTT
>JAYTMF010000489.1:0-3971 GCA_043728755.1 Flavobacteriales bacterium | reverse complement strand
TCCCATCGCATTACTCATCGTATCACGAACACTTTGAATTCGCTCTCTTCTTTTACTTCTATTGTCCTGATCGTTGAATGCCATGTTTTCGGTAATGCTGAATGTTTTTGCGGGGTGTAAAGATGCTTTGTCAATCGACTTTGCAAATGACATTGTTCTGAACAATAGAATCGAAACTGCCAACGATGCTATGTTAACATTTGCTTTCGCCTGTTTACCAGTTAAATTTGGGGGAAAATCAGTGTTTCACGGCACCAAGTCATTTTAGTTTTCAACGAATCAATATTCCATGTTTTTTCTGTCAGCTGCTCATGTATACTCCCGCAGAATTTTTTCGGTTTGCGCATGTCTGCTGCTATTGACAGTCAATGCTTGCCGAAGAGATAAGTTTGATCAATCTCCACCAGTCATCGCTTTTGAACAACCCGTATTAGGCGAATCGTTCTTTTATGATGCTGCAATTCCTGTAAAAGCCATTGTAAATGATGACCGCGAACTGGTTAGCATTCGAATTCAAGTCACCAATGCGGCGAATCAATCTTATTTAAGTGAAATACACTATCAAAACGCAGGTTCGTCGAAAAACATCGATGTAATCATTTTCAATTCTAATTTATACCTGACTTCAGGAACATACTTCGTAAAGATTACCGCCAACGACGGAGAAAATGAAAGTGTCGCCTTCAGAGAAATTCAGTTGTTCGAAGCTCCAAAAATCTTGCACCGTGTATATGGGATTTCGCAGCCCTCAAGCAATGTGATGCTCATTGATTCCATAAATACTGGCGGATTCCAATCCTTTCTTTCGTTCAACACAAATTATGGAAAAGGCAATCTCAATTCAAGAAATACAAATTGCGTTGTCGCCAATTCAGACAATGGAAATATTCATATGTTGGAATTCCCTGAACTTATCTCGCAGAGCAATTGGCCAGGAAACACCACTCTCAGCAACTATTTTTCTTCGTCGTCTTATGATGAAACAAAATTCGAATTTTTCGTAGGAAGCGTTGATGGAAAGGTTTGGAAAATGAGCGGAGCAGGCCAAATCAATCTCGCCATAAGTCAGATAAACAATGCTGCGGTGAAGTTGATCGAGTTGACGACAAACTTTATTTACACATATACATCGTCCACTTCTGGCTTGCGATACATCAATGTTTACCATCGCAATACGGGATCCTTATTTCACAGCCTGCAAGTATTTTATGATATCAAGGGTATGAAAATGCTGGAGGACGAGGATCATATACTTGTTGTTGGCAACAATGTGACCAGCAAATTTGAGATCTACAACAACCAGACGAATGCACTGAACGGAGTATTCAATTTTTACAATCCTCAACCGGTATCAGGCCTGTGGCCCGGATCTCAGGGAAATTTCTATGTCCATCACACCGATGGCATTACTTACTATACCAACAATCTGGAGAATTTTTCTGTGGGGCTAAATATTTTGCCTGAAGAAATAAAGTATGAGCCGTTGTCAAATAAAACTTATGTAATCGCTGCGGATGGTCTGCATCTTCTCAATGCACAAGCCTCCGCGGAATTTATCTTTTTGCCACAACCAAATTTGAAAGACATCTGGTTTCATTATAACAAATAATACCAATGTGATTTATAAAACAGACCAATGTTTGAGAAATCATACAGTGGTAAATGCCGATGGATACCAGTGTTTAGTTCAATCTGGCGAAGCAAAGATCGGACTATTACACTTGTCCAATCGGTATAAACATCAGGGCTGCACCAAATCGCTTTGCCAGATGCCTCTTCCAAAAGTTCCAACGATGAGTTTTTTCGTGACGTAATTGATGTCGAGTGATTTGATATAGGTACCGGGAAGTCCTTTCAGCAATGTCCATTCTGTTTCATCTCGAGTTTTTGTGAAAACACCATAATTGCCACCAATGTAAAGTCTTTGAGAAGTTCCGTTTTGTTTGATCATGGTCTCGCATTTCGCTCCACTCAAATTGAAAGAATGGTCATTGAATCGTTTTCCATCGAAGTACCACATCTTGCCATCTGCTTCAGGTCTGTTGTATAGCAACCAGAATTTGTCGGCATCGGTATCGTCCACTTCTAAGGTAGATAACCAACCGGTGATAGGGATGTATGGCAATTTCTCCCAAATCAATTTCGATGGATCACTCTCCAATAAATTCTTGGTCTTCCACACCTGTGGATTCACCTTGGTGGCTTCGTCAAGCACATAGATATACATCACATTCGGATGAGAAGCGGAAAGGAAATACTTATAGACTGTGAGCAAAGTGCTGTCCTGCGCTTTGCAATCAAAAATATTCTCCCACTTTCTACCCAAATCGGTTGAACGCATGAGACGCGCGCCACCGCAATAGATCGTGTTATAATCTACAGGATGCATTCGTATCCAGGTATGCCACTCGGATCTCGAATTGGCGCTTCGACCTTCATCAAAACTTTTCCCATTGGTGCTCGCCTGAATCAGACCATTCTGCATGGTTGTGAAAATGATATCAGCATCTGATGGACTCGTGATCGTTTCAAATCCATCACCCCATGACACATGCCACCATTTGTTTTCGCGCAATAAATTCCCTCCTGTATCGTAGGCGCCATAAGCAATCTGCAACTCCTTTGTCTGCGAAGTCGAAACACCAAAAACATTTGCAGCACCAATTCCCTTATCCATGGATTGCCAATGCATTCCTTCATCATAGCTGACGCTCACACCACCATCATGCGATGCCCAAGCGGTTTTACCATCACCCGTAAATACTATGTGATGCACATCATCGTGCATTTGATTCTTTTCTATTTTGCTGAAAGTCTTACCGCCATCTACACTCAGGTTGATTGGTTGCACATTGGCACAAAGCAGATGCGAAGGCTTCACCGGTGAAATAGCAAATGCCCGCGCCCTTGTCGGAATGATGTTCGTTACCTCCCGATTCAGCGGACGTATTAAACTCCATTCTTTTGTTTTCAAATCAAAAAGCTGAAGTGAACCATCACCAATTGCGCTCATGACTGCGCGTTCACTACATGTGACGGCCACATAAAGGAAGTATGGAAATGCAGGTGAGTACTCGACACTCATACGAAGAAATTTGAACTTATCCGGATTTTCGTATTTCGGCTGAGACATAGTTTCCCATGTGCCGCCGCCATCATAACTGACCACTAACTTCTCGCCGGCAGCAACGATAATATTGTCACCCGCAGAAGGATGTGGTATGATCTCAATGTCATAGAATTGACCTTCAGCAACTCGTTTCCATCGTTGACTCGCAATTCCCTTCCCAAAAATCTTTTGAAAAAATCGCCCCTTGATAGTCTCAGAGGCATTTTCACAAACCCACAATCCATTGCTGCTGGCAACAATGAGAAAATTAAAATTGTCTGGCTTGCATACTACTTCTCCAATAAAGGTAGTAAAGTGATCTGTTCTGAACGGCAGCGCTGTAGATGGATCTGAGCCGTTGATGTTTTCATATTTCTTGCCACCATTGGTAGTGCGCCACAATCCATCTGTGAACATGAATTGATCGTCGCCATCACCCGTACTGATTACCCACTGTCTGGGTTTGGCATTGTTTACGGCAACACTCGACACTCCTGAAATAGGTAATGCATCCGTCCCACCTAGCAACCAATTGCGACCACCATTGCGTGTGTACCAGATACCACCAGTTGGTGAACATGCCCAAACTTTATTGCCGTCTTTTGGATGTACATACAAATAATTGATCCGACCGGTTCCGTTGCCTCGATTGACTGCATACGCCGGAATTGCTCTGCCACCGGGATTCAATTCTTCCGGTTGAACATTCGGGCCAATACACTCCCACTTCCATTTCATCGTCTTTTCAATGTCTTCCGATGAATGACTTGTGATTCCTGCTTCAGATCGCAATGTCTGCTTATACCAATCAGGTGAGGTCTGCGGACCGGGCAATGTATCCTCCTGAGCATGCAACAACATG
>JAYTMF010000488.1:0-1325 GCA_043728755.1 Flavobacteriales bacterium | reverse complement strand
TCGCAATTGAGCAAAGGAGTTTATCTTTTCAATGTGGTGTGTGATGATGGAAGGGTGATTGGGCAAAGGGTGGTGAAGCAGTGAGAGTTCGAACTTTTTCAAACAACAACTACACGTATGCAAAGCCTCGCCCTCAATCACAAATCATACAGTGGTATAATGTGCGAAAAAATTTCATAGCATTTACCACAAAATGAAAGGGAAATATCTTCAGAACAATCTTGACGAGTTCTGCTACAACCACAACAGAAGATAATTTGGAAAGGGACACTTTGACCGCGTCACCATGGCCATGGCCACACATTATACCAATGTGGTTTATAAAACAGGCCAATGTTTGAGAAATCATACAGTGATAAATGCCGATGGATACAAGTGTTTAGTTCAATTTTTGCTTCGCCAGATTGAACTAAACACTTGTCCATTCGGTATTCCTTGTCAACTTCGAAAGAATCAGAAAAAAAAAAAATGTAGAGACTCAAAAATGACCAAACCTGGGACTATGCATTTAACAATTCCGATCTGACTAGGCCCATCCGGACCAATTGTTCAGCGATTTGCACCGCATTGGTTGCGGCACCTTTTCGAAGATTATCAGAAACGATCCAACAGTTGATAGCATATGAATTGGTTTCATCGTATCGCAGTCTTCCGACAAAAACGTCGTCCTTATCATTGGCGTGAATCAACGGCATAGGATAGGCAAATACTGTTGGATCATCGATCACTGTCACTCCTTCAAAATCTGAAAGCAGCTGACGCACTTCCATGAGATCCGGTTTGATTTCAAATTCGAAATTGCATGACTCACTGTGACCTCCCATCACAGGCACACGAACGCAAGTAGGCGATACAAGAATGCTATCATCACCGAGAATTTTTTTAGTCTCATGTACCATCTTCATTTCCTCTTTGGTGTATCCACTTTCAAGAAAAGCGTCGATCTGCGGAATAAGATTCATATCGATCCGATACTTATATGCCATTTCTCCATCCACTCCATTGCGCTCGTTCATCAATTGATCAACAGCGTGCTTACCGGTACCTGTGACGCTTTGATATGTGCTTACGACAACACGTTTCACCTTGTATCGATCGTGCAAAGGCTTCAACACCATCACCATTTGAATAGTAGAACAGTTGGGATTGGCGATGATCTTGTCTTCCGTTGTCAATATCTGTGCATTGATCTCCGGAACGATAAGTTTCCTTCCCGGATCCATTCGCCATGCTGAAGAGTTATCGATAACGAATGTGCCCCTTTCTGCAAAGCGCGGCGCCCATTCAAGACTTACAGAACTACCAGCACTGAAAAGTGCTATGTC
>JAYTMF010000487.1:0-5269 GCA_043728755.1 Flavobacteriales bacterium | reverse complement strand
AAGAAACAATTGGCAGGGTTAGGTCGGTGATTGTGATTTTGGAACAATTGAAATGGCCTTTCGGACAAGCTTGAAATCCATGCAATCCACAAGGCCGACAATCAAGTAATTCGTGCGTTTGCACTACAAATGAACGGTCCGAAAGGGGGCCAAAACCGTATTCAGGAATTGTACTACAGAAGACCGCAGTGACAGGCGCATTCATTGCAGAACACAAATGCATTGGCGCGCTGTCGCCGGTATAATTCATTTCCGCGCTTTTCATCAAAGCGGCAGATTGAAGCAATGACAATTCACCGGCGAGCGTCTGCACATTCTCTCCTGCAGTTTGAATTTCTTCGCACAGTTCTCGCTCGCCCGGTGCACCAAGAAGATAAACTCTCCTGTTTGGAATTTGAGCTATCAATTGTTTCCAGATAGACGCGGGAACTTGTTTTGTAAACCAAACGGAAGCGGGACTGATAGTAATAAAAGGTACAGCAATGTATTGCTGGACTTTCTCGAAATCACTTTTTGAGGGGTACAAACGAGGGCGGACAAATTCCTGCTCGGTGAGATGTTCAATAGTTTTGAGAGATCTGGCAACTTCATGCAGATACGCGTGCGTTGTATCACCAATGACATGCGTAATTTTTCTGGTGAAGAGAAAAGAGAATGGATTTTTATCGAATCCGATTTTTTCTTTTGCCCCGGAAAATGCTGTCAAAAATCCGGAAGCAGCAAATCGTTGCAGGTTTATCACATGATCATAATGCGACTTCCGAATTGTTCGAAGCAAATTCAAAAGCCCGCTATACTTATTCTTTTTTTTCTCCCAAACCAGACAGTTGTTAATGAATGGATGATCCATTAGCAAAGATTCATTTCCTGCCCTCACTAGAAAGTCGAGCTTGGCATCGGGGAAGTACTTATGCAATTTCTCTAGAACCGAAGTTGCAAGAATCACATCACCGATAAACGCAGTTTGTATGACCAGAATTTTTTTCAGAGTATCAGCATTATGCAGCGACATTGAAGTCGCGAAGAGCGTCGTTCAGCGAAGTTTTAAGGTCGGTGCTTTCCTTTCGTTTACCGATGATAAGGGCGCAAGGCACCTGAAAATCACCGGCAGGAAAAGATTTGGTGTAACTGCCGGGGATGACCACAGATCGTTCGGGAATTTCGCCGGTGATAAAGAGAGGTTCATTGCCCGTGACATCAATAATCTTCGTGCTTTTTGTGAGCACAACGTTTGCTCCAAGTACGGCTTCTTTACGAACACGAATTCCTTCGACCACGATGCATCTCGAACCAATAAAACAACCATCCTCAATGATGACCGGCGCAGCTTGCAAAGGTTCAAGCACTCCTCCAATTCCTACACCACCGCTGAGGTGTACATTTTTGCCGATTTGTGCGCAGCTACCAACGGTTGCCCAAGTGTCCACCATCGTTCCGGAATCTACATAGGCACCAATGTTTACGTAGCTTGGCATCATGATCACACCTGAAGCGAGATGAGCGCCATATCGGGCAATGGCATGTGGAACAACACGCACGCCCAACGCTTTGTAGTCGCGCTTCAATTCCATCTTGTCATAGAATTCCATAGGTCCGGCTTCTATAACCTTCATTTCCTGAATTGGGAAATACAATATGACCGCCTTCTTCACCCATTCATTCACTTTCCATAAATCACCCATTGGCTCTGCAACCCGCAGTCGACCTTTATCGAGTTCTTCTATTACCAGCCTAATGGCACTGCGTGTATTTTCTTCACTTAGCAATGAGCGATCGTCCCATGCGGCATTGATTAATATTTCATGATTCATAGTTGTCGAATTACAGATAAAAATAAAAGGTGCATCTTCACACCATCAAATTAAGACATGCCGAAAGTAATTGCATTGGACTATGGAACAAAACGTACGGGAGTTGCGATGTCCGACGACCGGCAAATCATAGCATCACCCCACGATACGATCCCGACGAGTGAAATCATTGCGTATCTCATTCAATTGGTGGCAAAAGAAAACACGAAAACAATAATATTGGGTGAAGCAAAACGACTGAATGGACAAGAATCAGAAATCACGTTGTTGCAGGCCGCATTCGCAAAAAAATTAAAGAATCATTTTCCTGACATCGATATTATCCGCATCAACGAAATGTTTACCAGTAGTATGGCCATGCAAACCCTCATCACGGGAGGATTCAAAAAATCCGAGAGAAGTAGAAAAGAAAATTTAGACAAAATCAGTGCTGCTATCATTTTACAGAGCTATCTTGATCAAATCAAACGATAGTTGGGTGATCCTTTTTTCCGCTTGGTGCAAGATCAAACACGTGTAATTTGTTCTCAAAGGGATTGAATTGATTCAAAAATTCACTGATCAGTTGACCGCCAACTAACACTCTGTATTGAAAGAAATTGTCGTGTCGTTCTTGTAATGTGCCATCGGGAAAAACTTCGTTCAATAGCTTATCGAGTTGTTTCAGCTTCACATCGTCCTTTAATTTCAGAGCTCTTATCATCTTCTTCTCCAGATGATCGAGGATTCCAATCATCTTTTTCACATCGGCACCAACAGCAAATTCCAGGGTTGGATCCACCGACTTCACTTTATCAGAAACTGCAAGCATCAAATTTTCCAGTTGAGAATTTTCAGCCAAGAGCGAAACTTCCTCTCCACCCACTAATTTTTTTTGAAGTTCATGGCGATCACAAAATAGTTCATCAAAGTGCAAACCGAGTTTGGAAAGAAGTGCAGAAGCTTTTTCACTCAACAGAATGGCACTATCACGTAGCAACAACTTCGGAAATTTCAAATCAAATTTATCGAAAGTGCTTTTCAATTGAAGCCAGTAAGCCAATTCTCCCTGCCCACCGACATAGGCGAGATTGGGTAGAATGAACTCCTGATATAGCGGTCGCATCAGGACATTTGGACTAAACCGTTCTGGATTTTCTGACAATAGAGCGAGCAACTCGCTTCTGTTCCATTTTTCATGAGAATGGACCACTGACCATTCATTCTCATTAGATCTCACAATGCGTTCTCTGCTATTTTCTTTCAGGTAGAATAAATTGATCTCTCTAGGATTGACTGCAGGTTTATAATTTAGAAGATTCAATTTTTCATTCGTTTCAGAAACAGAATGAAAGGTATAAGACGCCAACAATTCCGACTTCATCACCTCTTGGAATTGAGCCTTCAATTCATGTTGCTTGGGGTCTATGATCACCAAACCATATTCTCCAAATAATTCATTGACGATAAACCGGGTGGCATCGGCCAGGATTTCACCCTTGTATGCACGCTGAATCAATTCCACAATACGATCGCTATTCACCTCTCGCCCCAGCATCACCTCAAGCTCTTCCAAAACCACGTGTAAATCTTCTGTAGGGAATTCACCAACAGCGCCTTTCCGGGTAGAGTGCCATTCAATTTTCTTATTGTGGATATAAACGTGATTGACCTCTTCAAAATCATGATCCTCTGTAGCCATCCAGAACACGGGTACAAAATGCATACTCTGATCTTCTTCACCAAGCATTATGGCGAGCTTAATGGTACTAATGATTTTGTAAATAAAGTAGAGAGGGCCGGTTAGAAGACACAATTGATGTCCCGTTGTAACAGTAAAAGTGTTATTCTGTAGGAGCAACTCAATATTTGAGGTGACATTCAGATGCGTTGCAAAATTTTCGTATTGATGTTTAAGAGCAGTGACAAGACATATTCTTTTTTCTGCCAGAAACCGAAAAGATTTCGCATCGTTGATAAGTTCTTTGGCACTCGCCATCCCATTGGCAAAAGGCCGCACTTTATCCTCTCCATTCAGATAATCGCTTACCAAAGCATGGGGCTTCAAGAGATTGACAGCATCAAAAGATTGCACATTCATACGGTGCGAAAATAAAGCAGTGCGGAAGACTTCATGTCACTTCCAAAAACCACATTCAAGCATTGATAAAATATGAATTTTACTTTATTCTGATAATACCGATTGGACAAGTGTAATAGTCCAATCTTTTCTTCGCCAGATTGAACTAACACTTGTATCCATCGGCATTTACCACTGTATGATTTCTCAAACATTGGCCTGTTTTATAAATCACATTGGTATTATATTTTCCCTGTCTTCGACGAAAAGACCAATCGCGATTGACAAAACTGGTTTTTGGAAGATCCCTTAACGGACGAGGTTAATGATGCCCTTGGTTTCAACCCATCTTTGGCGATGCTGATCGTCCAAATCAATGTATGAAATTTGCCAGACGTAGCTGCCATTTTCGCAGTATACACCACCGCAAGTGCCATCCCAGCCTTTGTTTTCATCGGTTGTAAAAAAGACACGTCCACCCCATTTGTTGAATATTTCGAATTCCCATTCCTTGATAGTATTCGGAATTGGTTTGAAAACATCGTTGTTACCATCACCATCAGGAGTGAAGGTATTTGGAATAAAAAAAGGTTGATCCACACCGAGTGAATTCGGGTGATAACCACCTACAGTAGAATTGACGGGAGTTTCTTTAACGTTTGGGATATGAGAAAATCCGTCTTCTACTTTGTCCATTGTGACTCCATCGAGAAAGTAGTACGCGAATTGTGGATCAGCACCTTCCACAATGGTGATTTGCTTGTCATCATCGCTTCCAAACAAACCAAATGTGAGATGGGTAGATGCGGCAGTTGCGGTAAATTCAAAATTGTATGATCGCCATTCATCCGTGTAAAGAACTGATTCTATTTTCAATTGGGGAGTTTCAAAAATAGGATTCTGATCGGTTTGAATTATTGGTCCGACGGAGAAAAGCAATCCCAATTGATCCACTCCAATTCCGGCAAGGGAAGTAGCTGTTTTCTCGCCGTTTGTAATTTTCAAACCGACGATATATTTCTGTCCAATAATGAGCGGAACCGACAATTGAGTTGAAATATATTCTCTGACGTTGGTATTCTGTTTTCCGCATGCGATCAATCCCATCACAGCGTTACCATGGTATGGATGCACCAATGCAAATGGTGTCTCGGGAAGATTGGTTTGTTCTGTCCCGTTATTATGATAGTAGTCGGGAGAAGAAATGAAGCTACCAGCGTTTTCCCATCCATTGACAACCTGCCACTGTCCCATATTCACAGGCATGGTAGAATACTGCTCAAAACTTCCGTTCAGAATCTGCGAACCCGCTACGATGGGGACGAAAAAGAAAAGCATTGCAACAATTCTTGGATACACGCTAGTTTGTTTTTGGCTTGACCAAAGTACGAAGAGTTGG
>JAYTMF010000486.1:0-2451 GCA_043728755.1 Flavobacteriales bacterium | reverse complement strand
AGTCTCCATTTTGAATAAGATTACAATTACTCTGAGCATTCAAAATATTGAAGCAGGTCAAATACAGGAACAATACAAGAAGTGAAAGAGGTATGCATTTATAAATGATGTGCTTCATGTTGGTCGAGATTAATTAGTTGGGTCAAATGTAGGTGAACACAGCATGAGTGACACATGCAAAAACCCGCATTATGAATCGCGAAATTTCATTTTGTTCAAGACTTGGAAATTCAGTATGCCCCCTTGGGAAAGCCGCATAGTCGTAGTTAAGGAACTGAGATTTGAAGAAGTAAAGGGTAAATGAACATCGGGATAAATGTTTTGAGAATACCATTATTCATAATTGGTCGATTCATGGAAATGGCTTTTTAGAAGTGCCAATGAGAAAGGTTCGTGCTTCACTTTGACTACATTCCATAAGAAACAAAGCCGTATCTTCGCGCCCCGCAATGAGCACAGCTATCAAAGACATACGCGCAATTACCACTGAAGAACTGGCGACATTTTTCGAAGCCAATGGCGAAAAAAAATTCCGCGCAAAGCAGGTGATGGAATGGCTGTGGAAAAAATCTGCCGGGTCGTTTGATGAGATGTCGAACCTTTCTGTTTGGACGCGCGAGCTGCTGATGGAAAATTTTACGCTTCACAAAATAAAACTTTCCGACGAACAGATCAGTGAAGATCGAACCATCAAATGTGCCTTCGAAGTGGAGCCGGGCAAAGTGGTGGAAGGCGTGTTGATACCGACAAAGTCGCGTATGACGGCGTGCATATCATCGCAAGTAGGCTGCAGTCTTACATGTGCGTTTTGCGCCACAGGCAGATTGAAAATGTTGCGCAACCTTACCGCGGGAGAAATTTATGATCAGGTTGCCTACCTGAAGAATGAAGCTGAGACACGCTATAAAATTCCGCTCTCCAATATTGTATACATGGGCATGGGCGAGCCTTTGCTCAACTATAAAAATGTGCTCACGTCGATTGAGAAAATCACTTCGCCGGATGGTCTGGGGATGTCGCCCAATCGCATTGTCGTCAGCACTGCCGGCGTGGCAAAAATGATCGCCAAACTCGGCGACGACCATGTGAAGTTCAACCTTGCACTTTCGCTACACGCTGCCAACGATGAGAAGCGCAGCAAGATCATGGACATCAACGAGAGCAACGACCTGGCAACATTGACCAATGCTCTAAAGCATTATCACGAAAAAACCGGCTCGCGCATTACCCTGGAATACATCATCTTCAAAGACTTCAACGACTCTATCAAGGACGCGCATGAGCTCGCGGAGTTCTGCAAATCGTTTCCGGTGAAGATCAATATCATAGAATACAATCCCATCGACGATGGCGTGTATCAGCAGGCGCCACAGGAAAGAGTGGAAGCGTTCGCACATTTTATCGAAAAGAGAAACCTTATTGTCAATGTGCGTCGTTCGCGCGGTAAGGACATTGACGCAGCGTGTGGGCAACTCGCCAACAAGAACACGGCTATTCTTAAGGATGATATCATCCGCAAGAAAATCATTCCCGGGTAAATCGTTCGGAACTGCAGCCGTCAACCGGAAGTGGAAAGAGTGCAAATCTTCAAGTCCTCCAATCTCGAAATCATCAAATTCCAAAATTCTGAATCTGCCTGCACTTCATTGTTATAGTTCAATTTTGAAAATAAAGCGTGCATAACAATTACTTTGGTCGCGAATAGAATCAATCATTATGACCAAATCAAATCGCCTCACACTCTGGATATTCATTGCACTTATCATTGGTGTATTCGTTGGAGTGTGGCTGAACGGCGCATATCCCGACAATGTCGATGGCACACAGAATGGATCTCTCGTAAAGATTGTTGACAATCTCTCCATACTCACGGATGTTTTTCTGCGCCTCATCAAAATGATCATTGCGCCGCTGGTATTTGCGACGTTGGTAGTTGGTGTGGCAAAATTGGGCGACATAAAAGCAGTGGGCAGAATTGGAGGAAAGACCATGTTGTGGTTTATCTCCGCTTCCTTTGTTTCGTTGTTGCTGGGATGTTTTCTTGTGAACTTGTTTGAACCGGGCACAGCTATGCATTTGGAATTACCGCCGATTGATGCAGCTACAGGTATTGATAAAACATCGATGTCGTTTCGCGGATTCGTCACACACATTTTTCCAAAAAGTGTTGTGGAGGCGATGGCCAACAATGAAATTTTGCAGATCGTTATCTTCTCATTATTCTTCGGTGTGGCTACTGGTGCCATCGGCGAGAAGGGCGAGCCGATAGTGAAATTGCTCGACGCTGTGGGACACGTGATGCTGAAAGTCACCGGATTCGTGATGAATTTTGCACCACTGGCCGTCTTTGCGGCAATGGCTGTGGTCATCGCAAAAAAAGGACTCGGCGTATTGAGCACTTACGGGATTTTCGTCGCAGAATTTTATTTCGGGCTCTTGTTGTTGTGGATC
>JAYTMF010000485.1:0-10524 GCA_043728755.1 Flavobacteriales bacterium | reverse complement strand
CTTGATGGCAAAAAACAATATCCTGCTTTCGGAAAATATACGTATGAAATTTCACAGGTAATGCCGGAAATTGATCCTTTGGAGTTTGCAATGGATGTTGGATTGATCGTTCGGGAACTTGAGAAAAAGTGATTCAAAGCAAGCAGTTGTAGAAAATGACATGAAACAATGACATTTCTTTTACAGCGGACAGAAGACAGTGGCAGCATCTTTCGAGCTTGTGTAGCATAATACCGATTGGACAAGTGTAATAGTCCAATCGGTATTAGGTCTTTCGGTCTACGTATTTCCAACATCGAATATCCGAGTCTCAGAATAACTGAATTGTATCCTTAGATTCTATCGAGATTCACAATGTGCTTAAAGTTCCAACTTGCAAGTACATCTACCATGTGATACTCGATAAGGCAATATGTCTGCAATCTTTTAAACTCGTTTTACCGGGTAATTCTAAACCAGTTCACAATTATATTCGAAGAGAAGTTAAAAATTAAATCGCAATTTTTCTACTTACCCACATAGCGGGATGGTGTCCATATACTAAAGAATCACTTCAAATATTTGCCCATAAAAACAATCAAATATGACCGAAAGAAAGTAAATCACACATTCATGGATTAAGAAATTATTTTAAGCATGAATTATATGGTATTCAATCAGTGCACTTTGGCAAAAAAACCCCACTCTCGCAGGGTTTTTCATTCTCACTAAACTAACATTAGTAGTAAATATTTCTCCTCACCTTCGCCACATACTTCGCCAGACGAATCACCTGCTTGGTGTATCCGAATTCATTATCGTACCAAACGTAGAGCACGATGCCCTTGCCGTCGGGGCTGACGATGGTGGCTTGTGAGTCGAAGACCGAGCAGCAATCATTGCCGACGATGTCGGAACTCACCAACTCCTCTCCTACGCTGAAATAAATCTGATTCACGAGGTCGCCTTCGAGTGCGCTCTTGCGAACGACAGCGTTCACTTCTTCACGCGAGGTTGGATTGTCAAGGTATGCATGGATGATCGCCAGAGAGCCATTCGGTGTTGGGACACGCACGGAATTCGCCGTGAGTTTGTCTTTCAATTCAGGAATCACTTTCGTAACGGCTTTGCCTGCGCCCGTTTCTGTGATTACCATGTTGATGGCGGCACTTCGTCCGCGACGGCTCTTCTTGTGCATGTTGTCCAACAAGTTCTGGTCGTTGGTGTAGGCATGCACTGTCTCGATGTGACCCATCGCGATGTGTAGAGTGTCGTTGACACTTTTAAGGATCGGACAGATCGCATTCGTTGTGCAGCTCGCTGCAGAGAAAATGGTTTCATTCTCGATGTCGAGGTCGCGGTGGTTGATACCATAAACGATGTTGGGTATTTCTTTGCCCGGAGCTGTGAGAATCACTTTCTCAACACCGTTGGCCTTGAGGTGAATGCCGAGTGCTTCGCGGTCTTTGTAAACACCGGTGTTGTCAATAAGCAAGGCATTGCTGATGCCATATTTTGTATAGTCGATGGATCCGGGATCTTTAGAAGCAATCATGTGGATGCGCTGACCATTTACTATGATGCATTTGTTTTCATAATCTATGTCTACCGTTCCTTTGAAACGTCCGTGTACACTGTCATTTTCGAAAAGTGCGGCACGTTTTTTTATTGAGAAGTCATCGTCCTCGCGCGTCACTACAGCGCGCAGTCGAAGCTGTTGTCCTTTGCCGGCCTGCTTCACCAGTTCACGTGCTGCAAGGCGACCGATACGTCCGAATCCGAACAATACCACATCGCGGGGTTCGATATCCGAACCTTCTTCCACCATGAAGTTGCGGAGTTTCGCCGCGAGAAAATCTTTCTGATTATTGAAGTGCTCGCCTTCCGTGATCCACTCACTGGCGAGCTTTCCGATGTCAATTTTTGCTGGAGCAAGCTCCATTTCGTACAGTCCGCGGGCGAGATCTGCCGTGTCGAAGATGCTGATGGGCTTGCGTACCACCTCTGCCGCGTACTTGTGCAGACGCAGAATTTCCGAAGCGCTGATATCCACCATATGATTGCGGAATAGCACGAGTTCGATGCTTTTGTCGAAAAGCAATTTACCTACGCTGCTCAATAAATCCACGGCAGCTTTCTCTTGATTCACATACACCTGCAGTTCGTTGCTGTAAGTGTCGGGAGTCAGAACATTTTGAGACATGTTTTGTTGTTTTGTTAGTTAAAAATGAATGCATTAACCACACCGGGGTTCATTGACCGGCGGGGGTGCAAATGTACAACGGCGTGCATCAAAAATGGGAGGGATTATTCTCAATTCAGAGTTCAGGATTCCGAGTTGGCATAAGATTGCACAAATTTTGGAAGAATTCATTTCGTATAAATATTATACTCTATTCCAACTTATACCAATGTGATTTCTAAAACATGCCAATGTTTGAGAAATCATACAGAGTTATACGATGATGGATACAAGTGTTTAGTTCAATCTGGCGAAGCAAAGACTGGACTATTACACTTGTCCAATCGGTATTAGAACTGTTGGATTGGGATCGCCCTTTGTTCTTTTCTGAGTCGAAAAATGAACGTTGAATGATGGAATTCAGTTCATGTTGGCGAAATGCAACTCGCACAACGACTGAGTTTATGTACCAACTAGGAACTCTTCCCCTACTTCAAGCAGAGAATTCATCCCTCCCCGGTGAATTTACCTTCACAAAAAACCACTGCCTCTTGCGCCAACTAGGAACTCAGAACAAAGTACGATTTATCGAACGATCTTCATCTCCTCCACCAAATACCCCGCACCTGCATAAACATCCACTACCCAAAGCACGTAGCGGATATCGACCATGATGTTGCGGCAGATGTCGGGATTGTATGTGATATCGCTCATCGTGCTTTCCCACGAGCGATCGAAGTTGATACCAGTGAGTTCGCCCTTTCCGTTCAAAGCTGGAGAGCCGCTGTTACCACCGGTTGTGTGATTGCTTCCTGTATAGCATACATGCAATTCACCGTTCTCGCCATATATACCGTAGTCCTTCATTTCCAATAGCGATTTCAGCTTCGGATTGATCTCGAAGTCCGGGTTTTGAGTATAATATTTATCGAGTATGCCATCAGCAGTTGTGAAGTATTTGTATATCTCACCATCACGCGGTTCGCTGCCTTCCACTTTACCATAGGAGATACGCAACGTGGAGTTGGCATCCGACCAATAGTTACCCGGAAACATGACCATCATCGCTGCAGTGTATTGCTGCATATAATAATCAACCTGCTTCTGATATTCTATAAGCTTTGGCTTGATGCTGTTGTTATATTGATCGAACATCTGAACAGATGATACATAGAAATAATCCCCTCTCATTTTCTTCAACGCCTTCTTATTGAACTTATCGAGATATTTAAACAACTCAGTAGAATCTTTGAATATGCATACGTTGTAAACCGCATCTGCATAAATCATCGATGCTGGCCTTTGATGATAAAGCGGTTCCAATTTGGAATAGATCTGCTTCTCTGTTTCCAGATCAAAATCTTTGTAGAAGAGTCGTGCATCTTTTTTCAATGCATCAATTGTCTTCTGCAGATCACCGCGAGCCACCAGTGAATCATATTCAGCAAGCAGGCTGTTGAATTTATATGCGAAGTTGAACATCTCCGGTCCATAGTAAACATATTCCTGAAACTTCTGCGCCTGCATCATGTACGGATTAAGCATGATGTAATTCCCTTTCAGTTTCGGAAGAATTTCTGCATATTCAGCGTACTCTTTCAGTTTGGTTTTCGCAGTGAATTCTTCTTCGAATTTTCGTTTTTGTTCCACCGCCCGAAAATTGATCAGACCCATTTGCTGACCTTTCCATTTCTTCCAGGCATTGGCTACATCGCTTTGTTTCGCTGCGTATTTAATCCTGATCTCATCGCTTGTACGCATTCTCGCTTCCAATACACCGATGGTCTGATCGCGATAACTGATGCGCATAGGATTGCTTTGGTTCATCACGAAGTCAACCGCATAACTCGTCAGGAGGTGCTCGGTTCTTCCCGGAAAACCATAGACCATGCTGAAGTCGCCCTCTTTCGCACCACCAATATTCACTGGCAAAAAATGCGCAGCCTTGTATGGAACATTGTCTTTGCTGTATGTCGCCGGTTGGTTGTTTTTGTCGGCATAAATTCTGAACATGCTGAAGTCACCTGTGTGACGTGGCCACACCCAGTTATCCGTATCACCACCAAATTTTCCTATAGAAGTTGGCGGTGCGCCTACAAGTCTTACGTCATTGTAAGATTTTGTCACGATAGCAAAATATTGATTGCCATAATTGAACGCTCTGATCTGAACACCCATTCCGGCGTTACCTTTTTTGATATCCTCCTCCACTGCTCTTTTATTTTTAGAAAGAAGCAGGTCGATCTCATTCATCGCCATGCCATTCTTGATGCCGGCACGCATCTTTTCGGTCACGTCGTCCATCCTAACGATAAATACCACAGACAGACCTTCACAGATCAATTCCTGGTTGCGGTTCATTGCCCAGAAGCCGTCCTTGAGATAATCGTTTTGCAATGAAGAGTGAAACTGAATGTAATCAAATCCGCAATGATGATTGGTAAGCAGCAATCCTTCTTTACTTACTACTTCACCTGTACATCCGCCACCGAAGATAACGATCGCATCTTTCAAACTCGACTTATTTACATCATAGAGCTGCTCCTCCGTGAGTTGCAGACCGGCATCGTGCATGTCATTATAAACAGCAGTAAGCATGGATGGAATCCACATACCTTCTTTCGCAACCGACTGCACAGTGAACAAACCAATAGCAAAGAGTGACAATAGACTTTTCAATGACTTCATCTTGTAAAAATATTAGGGTGCAAAAGAACAACCATCAAAAGAAATATCTTGAGAAAAATGAAGGGGAAGTTCATGAGTGTTTTTTGTTTGTTGTTAGCCACATTCGGATGTCGCTATTTCAATCTCTGGGCGAATATCCTTACTGGTTTTTTTGTTTGTTGTTGCCTCAAACGGCGTGTGTTGCTTCGATCAATCAGGGGATTCGTTCAGTGGATTTTTGGTGTTTTTGGCGCTGTGATTGGGGATTTCAAAATAAAGACCATCACTACGGCAGAGCGAATTCACCTTTGGGAAAAATAATACCGATGGTCTAGAATATTGGCAGTAATACACAATGAGTTTAAAATAATAGTATTGGATAAGGGTGCAATTCATAAAGCAAAATCACTCATCATTCCTGAAAACATAGCACTTATCTTTTTGCCGCCATATAACCCTGAATTAAATCCTGCCGAAAAAATGTGGGCTATCTTAAAAAGAAAATTTACTGGAAAACTTCACAAAACCTTAAATGAGATAAGTGACTTTATATCCGAAGCGGTAAAAATCTTCACTAAGAATCGCATTAAAAAAACAAGCTCGCTTGATTATGTTTTTTCTGATTTCGACTGGACTACCTAACAAATGTACTTGGTATTACAACAAGAAAAATTGGTTTTGGAGAAATGAACCAATCAACAAACTCGTTAATTCCTTGCCACCTCAAAAATGCCAATTACAGCTTCTCATAACCGCACCTTGGCGCAAGTCTTTTTTGCTCTTCGTCCTTCATGCCAAGTTAGGTTTTCAAATTTAAATTGTCTCCTTTTATCGAAGCATAGAAAGAGCAAAAAAGCCCAGCGCCAAACCGCCCCCGATATAGAAGGCATTCGCGGATAGCAAACAACAAACAATTCACTCCTACTTTATAAACTCCAGCTTGGAAACATCCACCTTCGTCTTGAACACCCCAATCGCCACTGTGGCCTGACTTTTTTCAATGTCCATCACTGTGCCGGTCTGCTTTGAATTGAGCAATCGTACAAGCGAACCCACAATGATGGCCTCTTTTCGTTTCTGCTTCTTGTCTCCTTCTTCGTTTTGCTTCTTTATTTTCTTGACGATGGATTTTTGTTTGCGCTCGTCTTCGATCTTCGTTTTTTCCATGGCGAGGTACTTTTTCACTTCATCCAAAAGTTCCTTATTTTTCGATTGCAGATGGTAGGTTTCGATGAACTGCATCAATCGTTTGCCATGATTGAGAAACTTATTATTGCGTTCAATGGTTTCCTGCTGCTTTTGAATGCGCTCTTCCATCTTCTCACTTTTCTTCTCGAATTCCACAATGGCCTTGCTGGCAAGTTCGCCGGCACTGCGGGCATTGTTGCTCAACGATTCAAACCTCGTCTTCTCCTCCTGAAGCGAAGCGAGCATTTCATCCATGTGCACTTTTTGTTTGCTCAGTCTTTTCTTGGCACTCTCGATCATCGACTTCGGAATGCCGTTGATCTGCGCCACTTCAAATGTGAAAGAACTTCCCGGCTGACCGATGGACAACTGGTATGTCGGCTCGAGCGTTACTGTGTTGAACAGCATGCAACCGTTCATAGCATGTTTCAATTGATCGGCCTTCAACTTGATATTGCCATAATGCGTGGTGATTACACCAAATGTTTTTCTGGCATAAAGCTCTTCGAAAAAAACTTCGGCAAGTGCTCCGCCGAGGTCCGGATCCGAGCCCGTTCCGAATTCATCCAGCAACACAAGGCTGCGCTGATTCGTCACGTCCAGGAAATGCTTCATGCGCTTCAACCTGTAACTATATGTCGAAAGCTGGTTCTCGATGCTCTGATTGTCACCGATATCTGTGAGCACTGCCGTGAAGAACGACATCCTGCTGGTTTCTGCCACCGGCACCAGCAAACCACTTTGCAACATCACCTGCAACAGTCCGACGGTCTTCAACGTGATACTTTTTCCTCCTGCATTGGGTCCTGTGATCACCAACATGCGATGATCTTTATCCATGAGCAAAGACTGCGGAAACGTCTTCTTCCTGTTGCGCTTGTTGTTGAGCAATAACAACGGATGATACGCATCCTTGAGATCGATCACTTGCGCATCAGCGATCTCCGGAAGTATAGCATCAAGGTCAAGTGCGAGTTTCGTCTTTGACTGAATGAAATCAAATTCTGTAAGACATTTTTGAAACGACTTGATCAACGTCAGTTGATGACGAATGTCGGCAGTGAGTTGTTTGAATATTCTGCGGATCTCAGTACGCTCATCATCGAGAAGTGCTTCGAGTTCGAAGTTGAGTTGAATATTCACTTCCGGTTCGACATAAGACAGTGCGCCCGTTTTGCTACTGCTGACGACGATACCCGGAATTTTGCGCTTGTGTGTGCTGAAGACGGCGAGGACTTTACGATCATTGAGAAATGCTTCACCGGTGTCGCCGAGAATACCCTTGCCGGCATATTCTTTCATCACGCGCGAAAAATTCTTACTAATGGTGCGGCGAACATTGATGATACCGTCTCTTATACTTCGCAATGCCGGAGATGCATCGTCCTTTACTTTCCACTTGCCATCAAACACAGTTTGTATGGCCTTGATGATCTCATCGCTCTCATAAACATCACCCAACAAGGCATAGAGTGAAGTAAAAACTGCTTCCAACCCTGTGAATGATTTTATTATATCATTGACCAACACATTCGCTTTGTAAATCCGAAAGAATCCATCTTCATTGAGCACGCTATCGCGTATCTCGAGCAATTGAATTTCCTCTTCCATCTCTTCAAAATCAAGAGCAGGAAATGAAATCCCGTCGCGGCGGATATGTGTAAATTCTTCAGAGCGCATCAACTCGGCCTTCAGCAATTCAAAATCACTCAATGGCTCGAGTTCGATCATGCGCAAGCGCGCGGACGGTCCTATGCAGTAATCATGAAGCATGAGTCTGATCAGATCGAACTCCAGATCCTTTATCGCCTGTTCGTCAAAATGCTTCATTCCCTTTCCAGAAATCCTGTGAGCGCATTGGTATCTGTTTCAGCAACAGTTTCATGCTTATTCTTATACTTGTTTACACCAACAAAAATGGTTTGGTTTTCGTTCAGATCCATGCGTTGTTGTGCGAGATTTTCGCGCAACTGTTCGTCCAGCCATGTGGATGCTTTAGACATTCCACCCATTTTTTCAATGTATTGAAACATCTCCCACGCTGCTTCCGACAATTGCGCCGTTAGCGTTTCGATGTAATACGAACCGGCCGCCACATCGCCTACTAGCTCCACATAACTCTCTTCGATCAGCAAGTGCTGAATGTTTCTCGCAATACGAAGGGAAATTGAGCTCTCGGATTTATCCTGCTCATACACCGGTAATGCTTCCACGCTGTTTGCACCGCCGATAATGGCGCTCATGGTTTGTGTAGTTGCGCGCAATAGATTGTTGTAATGGTCTTTTGTTGTTTGTAAAAATCTGGACGACTCTGCGTGCACTGAGCAGTTCGCCGAACAATCAAAACCGGGTTTGTATTGATCGACAATGGTTTTCCAGAGCAAGCGAAACGCGCGGTATTTAGCGATCTCAGCAAAGTAAGACGAGCCCGTAGCGAAATTGAATTGCAACATAGCTGAAGCGTCATCGACTTTCAACCCTGCAGAAACCATGTGGTGAAGAAATTCATTTCCGGTGGAGAGTGCATACGCCAACTCGTGCGTATTGCGTCCACCGCACGCATGTACAAAAGCGACGTTGACAGGAAATACCTTGAACAAACTGAAATGTTGAGTGGCAAGTTTGGCGATCTCAATCATCACCTCACTGCTGGAATCCGTTGAAGCTATAGCGCAACAACTGCCACGCAATGATTTCGTTTCAACGTTTTGAGATTTACAGTATTGAATGATCCAATGGATTAATTCTACCGGATTTTCCGGATGGATGAAATGAACCGCAATGAATGCCACCTGCACATCCTTCAAAACGGCGTGAAGTATTTCTGACGAACCAATCAACATTCCGATACCGATCGCATTCGCGCCACCGTTGAGCGATTCCAGCAATTTCACATTCACCACTTTGACGTCCTCACCACGGATACTTTGATAAATATCCCAGCGCGACGGTTTCTTCACCCCGGCATTTTTTTTACTCAGGGTGAAATAAGGCTGCACGTCAAATCCATTGGCATTTTTCCATACCAACGACGCATAGTCCTTGCCACTCAGTTCTTTCTGAACGAGGGCCTTCCATTCATCATATCCCGTTTCCGGGAACTCATTCCAGGTAAGATCTTTCATCGCCCCAAACTTATCTCATAGTATGCAAGGTTTTTCATTCATTTGCCACACATTTTCTTCAACCACTTGTATTTCTTCTACAGAATATTGCGCAAACTCAGGCTGCTGAAATTCTTCAGCGGTAGGTATAATCTGTCTTTGCGCGATAAGCAATTCATCATTCCAGTACTCAAAGGCATTGGAATGGATCACTTCCCTCCTTCTGAACCGTGGATGACAGAATGCATCGACCAACTGCTGCCTTTGAAATCCGGAAGTTTTGTGGATGTCGGCGTCAACATCGGACAGACCTTGCTGAAACTTCGTTCCATCAGTGAATGTGACTACATCGGTTTCGAACCCAACCTGCATTGTGTTGATTATGTGCATGCACTGATTCAGGAAAATCAATTGCACAATGTCACCCTTATTCCATTCGGGATTTCTGACCGGAATCAGAGCGCGACCTTGCACACATATTACGATCAATCCACAGACAGTTCGGCGAGTTTGCTCAAAGATTTTCGACCGGAAAGCAAAGTAGTACACGGCACTCAAGTGGAGCTTATCGGACCTGAATCGCTGTCCTCCTATTTCCACGATCGTGTCGCCATCGTGAAAATCGATGTGGAAGGTTTTGAGTGGTACGTCATCAGTGGACTTAAACAGATCATCGAACAACACCGACCATTTTTACTGGTGGAAATTCTTCCGGTCTATGACACTCAACGACAAGATCGACTGGAACGCCAGGAACACATTGAGCGATTTCTTCTTCAACACACGTATGTGATTTTTCGCCTATTCAAAAGTGAAGATGGCAGTTTGAAAGAACTTTGTCGCATAGACAAAATCGGCATTCACGGCAATCTTCATCATTGCGACTATCTAATGGTGCCCGAAGAGAACGTCATCCAAATTATGAATTCATGGAAAAAATAAACTGGTCGGATTTTGAAAAAGTAGAGATGCACGTGGGTACAATCATCAGCGCTGAAGATTTTCCTGAAGCTAGAAATCCAGCGTACATTCTTCACATCGATTTCGGAAGTGAAATTGGAATGCGCAAAAGCAGCGCACAGATCACGAGCACATATACTAAAGAGGAGTTGCCCGGCAAACAGATCATTGCAGTCGTCAACTTTCCTGTGAAGCAAATTGGTCCGATCCAAAGTGAATGTCTTGTGCTTGGAGCTGTTGGTGAAAACAAAGATGTGATCCTAATTCAACCGGAGCGTCTCGTCCCTAATGGATTGCGAATAGGATAAAATACGTGGCGCGTGATGAATATCTTGCACCACCAAATTCCACTATGTCCAAGAAACGACAACCGGCCATTCTTTTTATTCTCATCACTGTATTGATCGATGCCATCAGTTTCGGTATCATCATTCCGGTTTTTCC
>JAYTMF010000484.1:0-1682 GCA_043728755.1 Flavobacteriales bacterium | reverse complement strand
AAAACAGGCCAATGTTTGAGAAATCATACAGTGGTAAATGCCGATGGAAACAAGTGTTTAGTTCAATCTGATGAAGCAAAGATTGGACTATTACACTTGTCCATTCGGTATAAGCGACTCGGTGTCCTCATTAATTTCAATATACCACTTATCAAAAACGGCATCAAACGAATCGTACTTTAGCCCGCGACTTTTTGAAATCTAAAAAACTTTATGACACCATTGTGCCTTGGTGTTTTTGTGGCAAAAAAAAACTATGAATTTCTCAATACCATCCGACCAAAAAGAATCCATCCTCAACGAGCTTGGCAACGCCAACAAAGCGTTTCAGAAAATATATCCGGGCGACCGCAGCGACCGCCAGCCCGTGCATACCGTCTATGGTGGTGCTGATCTATTCACTGCAGAAACAGCAGAGAAGATGGCGCAAGCCGCTATGAAAACGTTGACGAACAATGCAGCGCATTTTGTTGAGTTTGCGCGAGCCATTGAATTACCGGGACACGAATCCTTGCCGACTGACGAAAAGGAAATACAAAATCTCATCGCTAAGCTCGACGGACTTTCATACGACAACCGCAAGAAAGAATCGGCGTGGTTGGCATATACCACCTATAATAAAGTAAAAGAAAAATTGACGACAGAAGCGTTGGAGGATTTTCGTATTGACTTTGAAGACGGTTTCGGCAATCGCTCTTGGGAAGAAGAAGATGAGACAGCAGAACGCGCAGCGAAAGAAGTGGCAAAGGGAATGAAAGCACAATCGCTTCCTCCCTTCATCGGCATTCGCATCAAACCATTCACTGAAGACTTGAAGGAACGCGGCACCCGCACGATGGATATTTTCCTTACAACACTTGCCAATGAAACCGACGGGAAGTTGCCGGAGAATTTTGTAGTGATGTTGCCCAAGGTTTCGATTCCCGAACAAGTAACGGCATTGGTAAAAATGTTTGACGTGATTGAAGCCAATACTTCCATCGCCAAGGGAGCATTGAAAATGGAGATGATGGTGGAGACCACTCAAGCGGTGATCGACAAGAACGGCGTGAATCCATTGCGCACTTTTGTTGAAGCTTCAAAGGGAAGAATGATCGCGACAGCGTTTGGAACGTACGACTATACGGCAGCTTGTAATATCACTGCGAAATATCAGGACATGGGTCATGCCGTTTGCGACTTCGCACATCACTTCATGAAAGTATCGCTAGGTGCAACAGGAATCTGGCTTTCTGATGGAGCAACGAATGTGATGCCGATAGGACCAAATCGCGGCGACAACCTCACTGCGGAACAACTTGCAGAGAACAAAATGGTTGTTCACCGCAGTTGGAAAAAAGCTTTCGACCACACGCGCTATTCTTTGTGGAAAGGACTTTATCAGGGCTGGGATCTGAACCCTGCACAATTTCCAATGCGATATGCCGCGGTATATTCTTTCTTCTTAGAAAGCTATGAAGACGCGGCAAAAAGACTCAAGGCATTTGTCGAAAAAGCTGCGCGTGCTACACTGACCGATGATGTGTTTGACGACGCAGCAACTGGTCAGGGCTTACTCAATTATTTCTTGCGCGCCATGAACTGTGGAGCGATTTCCATGGAAGAAGTCTTGGCAACCGGCCTGACGATGGATGAAATCAGAATGCGGTCGTTCTTGAAAATTCTTGAAGGAAGAAGGAAAC
>JAYTMF010000483.1:0-2376 GCA_043728755.1 Flavobacteriales bacterium | reverse complement strand
AAACACTTGTATCCATCGGCATTTACCACTGTATGATTTCTCAACCATTGGCCCGTTTTAGAAATCACATTGGTATTATAAGCTTGAAGAAATTTTACAATGTCACCATTTGATAGTGATCAATCTCGGTCAATGTGTCCACTCACTACATTTGGCCACCTCATTGAGCACCCTCGATAAAATACAGAAGCCGATTGCTGCCGAAATGGAAGAGTTTGAAAACTACTTCAAAGCCGCCATGAAGAGCGACAATTTGTTGCTCGACAAAATCACACATTATATTATCAAAAGGAAGGGAAAGCAAATGCGACCCATGTTTGTTTTTCTCTCCAGTAAATTATGCGGCGGAATCACACCAGCTACTTACACAGCGGCTTCGCTCATCGAACTCTTACACACTGCTACATTGGTGCACGATGATGTGGTGGATAATGCAAACACGCGCCGTGGTTTTTTCTCAGTGAATGCACTTTGGAAAAATAAAATTGCAGTTCTCGTTGGAGATTATCTCCTGTCACAAGGCCTTTTGATGAGTGTTGAAAACAACCAGTTCGAGTTGTTGCGCATCGTGTCAAGAGCAGTGAAGGAAATGAGCGAGGGTGAATTGCTACAACAGGAAAAATCACGTCTGCTCAATATCAATGAAGAAGTTTATTACAATATCATTCGCCAGAAAACAGCATCGTTAATTGCCGCCTGTTGCAAAAGCGGAGCCTCAGCAGCGAATGCCGATGATGATAGTATTGAGAGAATGTATCAGTTCGGATTGAACATCGGTTTGGCGTTCCAGATCAAGGATGATCTGCTCGATTATGGTTTTGGCGAAAAAATCGGAAAACCCATCGGTATCGACATTCAAGAAAGAAAAATAACTTTGCCTTTGATTTATACGCTTCAAAAAAGCTCATCATCTGATCGACGTAATCTCGTCAATATTGTGAAGCGTCATAACACTGATAAATCCAAGGTACAAGAACTCATTGACATGGTCGTCGCATCTGGAGGTATCGATTACGCAAGTAGAAAAATGGAAGAATTTCGCGACGAGGCACTCGGCGTGTTGTTTACCTTTCCGCAAAGTGATACACGGAATTCATTACAAGAGTTAGTAGAATACACCATCAACAGAAAAAAATGAAGCAATTACTTCCACTAGCATTCACGATTCTTTTTCTGGCTTCATGCAGTGAGAAAGCTCCGGAAAATAAACCGCATAACGACAAGGTAAAGTTTGAGTTACCCAATACTTCGGAACAGGTGCTGAAGACGAACGAGGATGGATCACATCAGTATTCCATATTCACCGATATCCACTCTAATAGGAAGGTTGCAGAAGTAGAATTTCATCCTAACGGTCAGCCGAAGATTCAAAAGAATTTTGTGAATGATACATTGAATGGCGAATCGTGGTGCTACTACGAAAATGGATCGCCATGGAGTGTAAACACCTTCAAATCCGGATTGTACGACGGTCTATACAAAACATGGCACGACAACGGGCAGCTCAATATCACCGGATTTTATAAAGAAGGCAAAGAAGACGGTGAATGGTTTACCTATTATCCCAACGGAGTGCTCAATACGCGCGGTCTTTATCGCAGCGGCGAGAAGGTGGGCGTATGGTCTTCTTACAATATGCAAGGCACTCTTCGACGCGAGCAGGATTTCTCAAAAAGCAAATAATACCAATGTGATTTATAAAACAGGCCAATGTTTGAGAAATCATACAGTGGTAAATGCCGATGGACACAAGTGTTTAGTTCAATCTGGCGAAGCAAAGATTGGACTATTACACTTGTCCATTCGGTATAAACACAAGTTCACACGGCTTCCAATTTCACACATGGCATACTAACACACCACTGTTTGCATCCAAGGTATGTATGCAATGAAAGTGGCCTTTCGAAAAATATTTTTGTAACAGGCGGAGTTATCGCCTTGTCCTATGTTGCGATCAATATTTTTTTCTATCATTATTCTTTTTCACTTTTCGCTCATCGCGGACAATACTGGTATTTCTCGCAATGAATACATAGGTATGTGGAAGGAGGAAGCCATCTTTCAAATGGCCGAGCATAAAATTCCGGCAAGTATCACGTTGGCGCAAGGCATTCTTGAAAGCGGCGACGGAAATAGTCGACTGGCACGTGAAGGCAACAACCACTTCGGTATCAAATGCCACAACGAGTGGACAGGCAAGCGCATTTATGAAGACGATGATGCTAAGCACGAATGCTTCCGTCAATACAACAGCGCCAAAGAATCGTACGAAGACCATTCGCTTTTCCTGAAACGTCAGCGCTATGAATCGCTCTTTAAGTTACAGCCCGATGATTATAAAGCGTGGGCCAAAGGCCTGAAAGAATGCGGTTATGC
>JAYTMF010000482.1:0-7158 GCA_043728755.1 Flavobacteriales bacterium | reverse complement strand
GGCGGTTATTCCATCCTTCGATGTATTTCAACTTCACGCTAAGCGACGCTCCCTCGAGTCCACCCATGCGGTAGTTGTACCCTATCTCGTCATGATAATAACGCACCATGCTTCCGTGATTTCTCAGGGAGTGTAAATGCTTCGTGTATTCAGCATTGTTGGTAGTGATGCCGCCGGCTTCACCGCATGCACCGAGATTCTTTCCCGGGTAAAAGCTGAAGCATGCCATCTCGCCGAAAACGCCAACAGTCTTCCCTTTGTATCGCGCGCCTTGCGCCTGTGCCGCATCTTCGATCAAAAACAAATTGTGCTTTTTACACAATGCCATTACTGCGTCGATGTCGAACGGCTGGCCATAAAGGTGAACACCGATGATGGCTTTGGTATTGAAGGTAATTTTTTCTTCGATTTTCGAAACATCAATTTGCCATGTATCTGCCGCACAGTCCACAAATACCGGTGTTGCTCCTGCGTGCGAAACACCCCAAGCTGTTGCTATGAATGTATCTGCGGGAATGATTACTTCATCTCCTGCACCAATGCCCAGCGCCAACATAGCGAGATGCAAAGCAGTAGTCCCATTGTTCACGCCTATGGCGTGTTTTGCGCCCACGTATTGGGCAAATCCGTTTTCAAACTCCTCAACAAAAGGACCTCCGGAAAAGGCTGTTTTGTCGTAAACTTTTTCAAACGCCGCAAATATTTCTTCGCGCACCTGATCGTGTTGACCTTTAAGATCAAGACACGGAATTTTTTGCATCACTTGTATGTTATCTGACATCGTACAGTTCGTTTTGTTTTTTAAATCCAATCGCAATGCTACATTGCGACAAATAAAAAGGTGCCGCAAGATAACCATTACAAACACGATAAAAATAATGAAACAGAGAATGGATCAGGATTACCTCATCACCAGAATGTGACCTGTCTGAATCAATTGATTCACTGAATTTTCAAATTGATATCTCAGATCATATAGAAAAATGCCGTCTGAAACGAAATACTCTCCTTGGTTGAAAGAACCAGTCCATGCCGCATCAGGAGTAATGCTCTGCCATATACTATCTCCCCAACGATTGAAAATCGTCAGTGAAAAATTATCCTGTGAAATATTCTCTCCCTGAATTCGAAATACGTCGTTGATGCCATCGCCATCGGGTGTAAATGCATTGGGTACATAAATAGAATTCGGAGGAAGTATATAAACGATCGATTTGATGGTGTCGCTGCAACCATTGGAGTCATTCATAGCAATCAGGCTGATTTCATAATGGCCGGGCTCCAAAAACTGCTGCTCCTCGTTCATCTCTGCGCTTGTATTGTCTTCACCAAATGACCATAAATAAGAAGTGGCATTTAGCGATGTGTTTGTGAAGACAACAATTGCCGGTGCATTGGTGATATGAGGGGTCGCGGTAAAATTCGCCTCTGTTGCGTTGATGTCTTCGACCTGAACAATAGTGGTATATGTGCATTGATCAGCGTCGGAAACTACGAGTGTATGCGGCTGTGTATTCAGAGGGTAATTATTGCCATTGTATAAATTTCCATCGATGGTGATGGTGAATGGCTGCATAGCTCCTGTGACCGTCACACTGCTCACATTGCCCAGTGTTTCGCAAAAAACAGCAGTCGTTTCTACGCTCGCTGAAACTGCATTGGGCTGCGCAATGATTGCCACTGATTGCGTTGAGAAACAACCATTCGCATCGCTGACTTTCAATCCATAATTCCCAGCGGTAAGATTCGATATAAGATTGTCGGATTGAGGTGTACCATTCAACAATATGGTGTATGGAGCAATACCACCAACAACATCAACCACTTCGATACTTCCCGGACTGGCACAGCGTGTATCGGTTATAATCGCTGTCCAATTCAAGGTGTAAGAATTGTCATCAATGAACACGTTGCTTTGTTCAAGACAACCTAGGGCGTTGGTCACCACTAAAGAATGCGATCCGTATCCAACAGTGATGGCTATATTGGGTGAGATGCTTATACCATCCAATTGTAAACTGTATGGAGGACTTGCTCCACTTACATCACTTATTTCAACACTTCCAGAAACATCGCAAACGCGAGGACTCGTTGAAATTGTGTATTGAATGTCATCAGCGATAACAGTCACTGTGACTTCATCCGAATCACTGCAATTGTCCGATGTGCCAACCACGGTATACGTTGTCGTTACCAAAGGTGTCGCCACAGGTGACGCAGCAGCGTCATTGTTCAACGTAGCCGCAGGTGTCCAACTGTAGCTGGTTGCACCACTTGCCAGCAACGTAACCGAGATTCCAGGACATGTTGTGGCGTCAGCAGAAGCTTGCACATTGACGGTAACGACCGAGATAGTAATGCTGTCGGTGCACGCCACATTTCCGTCGGAAATCTCTACCCAATAATTCCCTGGGTCAGTGATTGATCTTGTTGGTGATGCTGAATTATTGTCCCATAGATATGAAACCGCTCCCGAACTGGTGGCATCAAGCGTCAATGATTGGCCATCACAAATGGATGCATTCGGTCCGAGTACATTTACAAACGGGCATGACTGCGAACAACCTGCAGTGGCGAGATGACAAGTTGTAGAAGCGTTGGGGAAAAAATAAGCGACCAACGCAAGATTGATCGGTTGCGAACCTCCGTTGGCCCAGGGTTCGTCTCCATCATACCATGAGTTGATATCGCCCATGCCAGTGATCGATCCGTTCATCGTATTGCCAGGAATATCACCTCCGGTAAAAAAGTATCCGAAATTCTCGCAGGTCGTTACAAGGGGAGAACCACCATTGATCGTTGCTGAAGCTTGTAACTGATTGGCCACAGGAAGTCCATCGAGACATTTGTACGCGTTGCCCAGAATATTCACACATCCATTGAGATTCGCGCTCCATCCTCCATTTGAAGTTGAAACACACGCAATCGCTTCGGCTGAATTTGTGGTGACATTCAATCCTGTGATGGCACTTACCATCGCTGCAGCTCCTGCCGCTGATATAGTGCAACAACTTATTTCGTAGTTGTAATAAACTTTCCCTCCGTCAGCAATGAATGTCATCACGTCGGCTGACAAAGGAGAGAAATCATAATTCCCAAAAAAACATAGCCAGTGATAACCATTTATTGGATCAATGCAAGCTGAAACGAACGTCTGTGGAAGTGAATTAAAATTCGTGCTATTCACCATTAAGGTGTGCCCCAACGATGTCATTGCTGCAAGCAATTCCGGTCCCGCCGTATTGTATCCTGAGGCGTTCATTATGTAGATATTATCACCTTGACTCTGCTTAACAAAGCATGCCATGACGATAATGAGTACGCTCCGAAAAAGAAATGATTTGTGCATATTGCCTCAAAGGTAAGTTTAGTGGGTTTGAAAACCCATCACTACATAGTCTGATACTTTAATGAGAAGGTTGCAATGAAATTCAACTATTCAACGCCTTTCGCTTTTTTGATGATCCTTGCAGGATTGCCGGCAACAACTGATCCGGCGGGAACATCTTTGAGAACAACTGATCCAGCTCCGACAATGGCGTTCTCTCCTATCGTCACTCCGCAAAGTACCGTAACGCTGCTTCCCAAAGACGCTCCTTTCCTGACAAAAGTTTCTTGTACATGCCAATCGGCTTCTGTTTGAATACTCCCATCCTCATTGGTCGCACGCGGAAAACGATCGTTGATGAAGGTCACATTATGACCAATGAAAACGTTGTCTTCGATATGAACTCCTTCGCAAATGAATGTGTGACTCGATATCTTACAATTTTTACCTATAGAGGCTCCCTTCTGTATTTCGACAAATGCACCGACTTTACTTCCGTCATCGATACTGCAACCATAGGCATTTACAAAGTTGAAGATGCGGACATCCTTTCCTACCTTCACGTTGGTGAGTGATTGTCTATCGTTGCTCACATTTATCGTTTCCATATCAAAAAATAAAATTCAAATTCTATACTGATCGTAAAAATCGTTAGAGAAAATTATATCTCTACTTCCCTTCCCTTTTCCTTAATACTGATTTGTGCGGCTTCCAGAATTCTGATGGTACTCAATCCTGATTGCGCACTCGCAAGCGGTACAGATCCTTTTTGTATGGCGTCGATGAAATCCTTAGCCATACCGCCAAGTGCTTCTTTGATCTCCAGTTTCGGAATGTAAACATCACCAACCCGGTAATCTACAAGAACACGCTGTTTCTCTTCATCACTGCTCACTTTGTGCGCAGTATCATAAATTTTGATCTTCTCACTTGGCTCCATGTCATTAAAGACAACCATCTTGTTGTCTCCCCCGAGTAGCAGCATTCTGATCTTCACCGGAGATGACCATGAGCAATTGAAGTGAGCGATAAAATCGATATCATAATTCACGGTTAGATATGCAATGTTTTCCATTCCATTGTGAATGTGACTCACTCCAGTGGCTTGCACACTGCGGGGCTTATCGGGCACGAGGTAATCCAATATGGAGATATCGTGAGGTGCAAGATCCCAAAGTACATTGACGTCCTGTTGGATGAGTCCAAGGTTGATCCGTGTTGAATCAAAATATTTCACTTTTCCGATATCATTGCTGTCGACCAGTTGTTTCATTTTCTGCACAGCAGAAGTATATAGAAACGTATGATCCACCATTAATACCTTTCCCATTTTGGCAGCCAGCTCGATCAACTCTTCGGCATGTGCTACCGTGTCTGTCATTGGCTTTTCAAGCAAAACATGCTTGCCTGCATTGAGCGCTTTTTTTGCAAGATCAAAATGGGTGAATACTGGAGTAGCGATGATTACTGCGTCAATTGAATTATCGCTCCAGATGGAGGCAATGTCTGTTGTTACACGAATGGAAGGATAATTTTTAGAAACAACGGCAAGTCTTTCAGGTCGGAGATCGGCTACGACCTGAACTGTAGAATTTGCCGTGGCTGAGAAATTGCGTACCAGATTCGGTCCCCAATAGCCATATCCAATGATTGCACAATTGATCATATTCATTTTTTTTGCGGGGGCAAATATCGACAGATGCTGAAGAATTCGCCTATTCGAATCTGTATCTTCACTTATGAAATTAGTTCTCCAATTTACACAGGTAGTTATATCTATCACCTCTATCTAGCATAGTGAATTTCAATCCGCATTGGTTTGATATCGTTTCTAATAAATTTTCATCGGCATATATCCATGGAAATTCGCTCAATTGATCGTTGTATTGCAGTTTGAATTCCACTTCACCATAATACCTTTTAGAAATATCTATTGAATGCGATCTTGCTTGATTCTCGATTGTATAAAGTATATCCGTTGATTCTCCTACGATAGCTCCGCCCGGATTCAAAAGTGATTTTATATGTTGAATAAAAAAAGGCAATCGTTGTTCATTTCCGGCAATTCCAAATCCATTCATCAGCAACAAAATGGTGTCAAACTTCTCGCCCCTAAAACTGAAGATATCAGAGCATATCACATTTTTCAATTCACGAGCTTTCATCACCTCACATGAATGAAATGATGCGTCAAGTGAAACAACTTCAAATCCTCTTTCTTGTAAGATAATACTGTGGCGACCGGCGCCGGCACCCACATCTAGCACTCTGCCTCTCGCGTGGTCAAGGGCTGTTTTTTCCAGTTCCGGGAGTAGCAATTCATTTCGAAAAAAAAGGGAGGGTAGCATGGGTTCCTCTTCTTCATTGTCTATCCAATTGTGGATTGGCTTGTCTCTTCCCGATTTGAAAAATTCGAAAATGGCCAGTCCCATTGGATCCTTTTTATCATTCATAATGTACCGAAAAATAAGGCAATGGTATGGCAACAAATGACCTAATTTGGCTTACCGGTAATCAGGCGACTGATTTCAGGACTTTGTTAACTATTTCCGAAGGGATGCAACGAATTCACATCGGATGTTGTCAACCATACAGCTATCCGAATTACCGATATGAAAAAACTACTGCTTTTTTTCTACACACTTACTTGTTGCCTGATTTCCCATGGTCAGATGACCGTGTCCAGCAACCTCACCGTTGAGCAATATGTTCAGCAGGTTCTTTTGGGTGATAATGTCACTGTGTCTAACATCACATTCAATGGTAGTGCTGCTACCGTTAATAGCACTGCTGTCGGTGGATTTGATTGCGTTGATTGCAACATGAGCATTGGTTCCGGATTTTTGATGTCATCCGGTGATGCCGCAGGAGCTGTTGGTCCTAACAATCAAACATCCTATTCAGGAACGGGAACCGGTGGATGGAATGGCACTGATCCCGATTTGGTTACACTTGTTCAATCCAACGGCGGAAATTCAGTTAATGACTGGGTAATCATTGAGTTTGATTTTGTCCCTCTCGGTGACACATTGCGTTTTGAATACATCTGGGCTTCTGAAGAATATGATTTTTACGCGAATTCTGGTTTCAATGACGTCTTTGGATTTTTGATCAGTGGTCCCGGCATCGCCGGTCCGTACAGTCTCGGTGCAGAAAACATCGCACTCATTCCTGGAACCACTACCAGTGTTGGCATCAATACAATCAACAACAGCCAGGGCAATGCCGGTCCGTGCGTCAATTGTGAATATTACAATCAGGATAGCGATGCAGATGGTTTCCCTTGGCCCATTGATCCAGACGCCGTTTGGTACAATGATCCGCACTATATGCAATACGACGGATATACGGATGTTTTGACAGCTATTGCCGTGGTGCAGTGCGGTTTGACTTATCACATCAAACTGGCAGTTTGTGACGCCAACGACAGTGGTTTCGATTCCGCAGTTTTCTTACAACGCGACTCATTCTCCAGCAATCTTGTTGTACAGGCCTCACTGGAACTTGATGTTGCCGGCCCTGACGGCAATACTTTATTCGAAAATTGTGGCGACGGCAATCTCGTATTCGCTCGTCCTTTAAGCGGTAATCCACAAACTGAATTGGTCGCCTATTTAGCATACAGCGGCACAGCAACCAATGGCGTAGATTATACCTTGCTTCCCGATTCCGTTGTCTTCCTGCCGGGACAAATGACCGTGTCACTTTTTATTGATGGTTTCATGGATGGATTAGTGGAGGGTATTGAAACCGTCCATATTCAAATCGAAAACATCGCTGACTGTGGCGAAGGTTTACTGGCCTCATCATTTGATTTTGTAATTGCTGAC
>JAYTMF010000481.1:0-10958 GCA_043728755.1 Flavobacteriales bacterium | reverse complement strand
TAATGGCATCATCGTGCCGTATGCCGGAATTCGCGGCAGTACAGAACCTACAACTTACCTCTCATTGTATCGTGAAAATCCGTTTGTACAGTCCTTTCCAAGTCTTAAAAACAGGAACAATAAACTTGATGCGTACATCGGGATCGGAGGCGCTGTGTCAAACGTGGTTTCTTATAGTGTCGGCTTCAATTACCTCGAATATGGCAATTTTGCTTACTTCATCAATGATTCCATCACCTATCCACAAAACAATTACTACACCTTCGGAAACGTATTTCATGTGATCTACGACAACCTGAATGCGTATAATTTTCATGGTGAGGTGGCTATTTACGCCGGCGAAAAATGGAAAGCGAATATCCGTGGTGATTATTTCATTTACCAGACCGACCTTGAGCGCCATGCATGGCATCAGCCTTCGCTGAAGTTCCTCGCCAATGCGCAATACAACCTGAAGAGTAAATTCATCATCGGAACGGATATTTTCTATATCGGCTCCAGATGGGCGAAATCTACAGTTCCCGTACATGGTGTTGAAGCCAATGTTGATGGACAGTTTACCAGCTTTGAGTATAAACTAAAAGGATTCCTTGACGCGAATTTCAAAGTAGAATACCGCTACAACAAGCGCCTTTCTGCATGGACTCAATTCAACAACGCATTTGCAATGAAGTATCAACGTTGGGGTGGCTACAACAATCAACAGTTTCTGGCGATGCTGGGTGCAACGTATGCCTTCTAAAAATTAAGACTAAAAGGTCAATTATTGGCCATTAAAATGGTGATTTTTTTTCTTTAAAACAAATCCTCGAAGCAAATACCTAAAACACACGTCCTGCGCGGGTTTTTAATGTGTTTATGCATTGTGAAAAACTGACTACTTTCTATGTCCTGAAATAGCGGAAAAAGAATACTCTTACCGTACATTTGTCAACCTGTAAAAAGCGCTGTTTTCAACGGCTTTTTTTATGGCCTGAACAAAGCAAATAATTCAAATTCTAAATTAACCGTGGAAGAAAATATTGTTATGAGTGATGAAACCAAATTGAAAGCCGCCGGTGCCTATACGGCCGACAATATTCAAAGTCTTGAAGGAATGGAACACGTACGCATGCGTCCTTCCATGTATATCGGTGATACTGGCATTCGCGGTCTCCACCACCTGGTGTATGAAGTTGTAGACAATTCCATCGATGAAGCTCTCGCAGGATATTGCGATACCATTACTGTTACCATCAATGAAGACAACTCGATCACTGTCACCGACAACGGCCGAGGAATTCCTGTTGACATCCATAAAAAGGAAGGCGTAAGTGCACTGCAGGTCGTAATGACCAAGATCGGTGCAGGCGGTAAGTTCGATAAAGGATCTTACAAAGTTTCCGGTGGTCTTCACGGTGTAGGTGTAAGTTGCGTCAACGCACTTTCGACTCACTTACGCGCGGAAGTTCATCGCGACGGCAAGGTTTGGGAACAGGAATTCAGCATTGGAAAACCACTATACCCTGCACGCGCCATTGGTGATACCACTCTGCGAGGAACAACCGTCACATTTAGGGCTGACGATTCCATTTTTGACGAGGTGCTATACAACTATGTAACGCTCGCCAGCAGATTGCGTGAATTATCATTTCTCAATAAAAAAATTCACCTGACGCTAACCGATAGGCGCACAATTGAAGATGATGGCACTTTCAAAATCAATGAATTCTATTCCGAGAATGGACTGGTAGAATTTGTCAACTTCCTCGACGAAACTCGTCCGGCCATCATTCAGAAGATCATATACATGGAGCGCCTCGATGGTGAAATACCTGTAGAAATAGCGATGGTGTACAACAATTCTTTCAATGAGAATGTGCACTCCTATGTAAACAATATCAATACACATGAAGGTGGAACTCACCTCAGTGGATTCCGTAGAGGTCTCACAGCGACGCTTAAAAGCTATGCTGAGAAGAGCGGTTTGCTTGAGAAATTAAAAATTGACATCTCACCCGATGATTTCCGTGAAGGTCTCACGGCTGTAATTTCAGTGAAAGTTCAGGAACCTCAATTTGAAGGTCAGACCAAAACAAAATTGGGTAACAGAGAAGCTGTTGCTCCGGTGAGTCAAGTGGTAAGCGAAATGCTCGAAGCTTATCTCGAAGAAAATCCACAGGATGCCAGACAGATCGTAAATAAAGTAGTCCTAGCTGCACAAGCACGACATGCTGCAAAAAGAGCTCGCGAACTCGTGCAACGCAAAGGTGTTGGCGGTGGTGGTGGACTTCCCGGCAAACTTGCCGACTGCGCTGAAAAAGACCCCCGAAAATCAGAACTCTTCCTTGTCGAGGGTGACTCGGCTGGTGGTACGGCCAAGCAAGGTCGCGATCGTCAGTATCAGGCTATTCTTCCGTTGCGTGGTAAAATTCTAAACGTGGAGAAGGCCATGCAACACAAAATCTTCGAAAATGAAGAGATCCGAAATATGTACACCGCACTCGGTGTGTCCATCGGAACCGAAGAAGACAGCAAAGAATTGAATTTAACAAAACTGCGCTATCACAAAATCGTCATCATGTGTGATGCTGATATTGATGGTAGTCACATCGAAACACTCATCCTCACGTTCTATTTCCGACACATGAGGGAATTGATCGAACGTGGACATATTTATATCGCTACTCCACCGCTTTATCTTGTGAAAAAAGGCAACAAACAAGAATATGCTTGGAATGATAAGCAACGTGATGCAATTGTCGTCGAAATGAAAGGCAATACCGATGCTAACGTGGGTATTCAGAGGTACAAGGGTCTTGGTGAAATGAACGCCGTGCAGCTTTGGGATACCACCATGAATCCTGAGCACAGAACATTGCGCCAAGTGACGATTGACAACGCAGCAGAGTGCGATCACATCTTCTCTATGCTCATGGGTGATGAAGTGCCTCCGCGTCGTGCTTTCATTGAAGCAAATGCGAAGTATGCGAAAATTGACGCATAGTACTTAGAAATATAAATGAAAGGCTGTCTCAAAAAGGCAGCCTTCTCTTTTATATGTTGATTCGTTACACCAATGTGATTTATAAAACAGGCCAATGTTTGAGAAATCATACAGTGGTAAATGCCGATGGATACAAGTGTTTAGTGCAATCTTGCAAAGCAAAAATTGGACTATTACACTTGTCCATTCGGTATTAGTGGTTATTCCAACCGCCGCATCCAACGTTGGTTGGAACAATCGGGGCAGGCGAATTCGCAATCTATTTTAACGCCCAGACTGAAGGCAATAACCCAATAACCAATAAAGTGACTCGAACTACTCTCCTTCAATGAATTCTCTTCCTTTCACATCCAGCATGCTCGTGTATTTTTTCAACGAACGAAAAAGTACGAAAACAACGAATGCTCCGGCTAATAGATAAAGCCAGAATGGTGTGATCAATTCGCGCCAATCAGTGTATCCGTAGTGAATATAATTCTTCATCATATCGAGCAAAGCGAACGAAAGAAAGATGGCGAAAAACCCACTGTACTCTCTTTTGAAAACGTTCTTCATTGAAAATTCAACACCAGAGTTTTTCCACTCAAACCATGCAGGCCAGAACGGCGGAACTTTCGCTGCCCAATCGAGGTACACTTTTCCGAATTTATTTCTAAGAAAATATTCTTCCGCAAACATGATGCGCTCATAGTACAGCCAGAACATCAAGGAACAAACAATACTAAACCACCAGTTGCCGACATAGATAATGATACCTAACCACATGAAGTAATTGCCGAGATATAGCGGATGACGTACCGCTGAATAAATGCCTTTTGTATTCAACACTTCTGCCACCTGACCTTCTTTGGTATTTCTTCCACTGGTTCCTTTAGGTGTATAGCCAATAGTGATGGCACGAATGAGTTGTCCGAACAAAGCAACACCAAGACATATATACGCCCATCCTGTATCAAAATGTGTAAGATGTGTGTCAGCTTCAAAAAAAATGACCAGTGCTGCAAGTATGTAAAGTACCAGTGGCAAAAAGCTTCTCCATCGAAATAACCAATTCCCTGATTTATCAAATTCTTCTATTAATGCCATACGGCGGCGAAGATGGTGAGGAAGTTCGTTTTGACAAAGAACAGGATTCAATTCCTTGCAAGAAATGCATTCCGAATCCTGGATAAAACAAATGAGGACAACGGCAAGTTTAAATTATACCAAGGTGCATTGCATAATCACAGCAATCTTTCTTTGAGAGCTTTGCTCACCGCTTCGCCCAAAGAATGCACATGCAGCTTTTCATAGATCTTGCGAACATGAGAATTGACGGTATGAAAAGAAATGTTTTCTCTGGCAGCAATCATTTTATAGCTCAGACCGTCGACAAGCAATGAAAGAATCTTTTTTTCTCTCTCAGTCAGCGAATATAAATTTTCAGTTGCGCGTGTTGATTGAAAAAACCGCAGCACTTTAATGGCCATACTCGGCGTCATTGGTGCGCCTCCCTCGATCACATCGTGTATGGCCTCAATGATTTTATCGGGATTGGACTTCTTCAAAATATACCCGGAGGCACCGGCTTTGATGCTTTCAAAAAGGTTGTCATCATCCTCAAATACGGTCTGCATGAGCACAAGTACTTGAGGGTAATTTGAACGAATTCTTTTCACCGCTTCAATGCCATTCATTCCCGGCATTTCAATATCCATTAATACTACATCCGGCGAGGTTTCCTTTATCACCTCCAACACCCGCATACCATCTTCGAAAATACCAACACACAACAAGTCATCATACATCTCTACGAGGTACTTCAAACTTTCTCTTCTGTCTTTGTTATCATCAAATATTGCAACGCGGATGGACATGATTTCTATTCCCGATCAAATTAAGTTTAAGACAAATTGATGGGTAATGTTCTACGATTCCTATCACTAATTCTAGCTATCTCCACTGTCAAATGCAGTTGAGTTCCCCTGCCAATATGCGAACTTATATGAAATCTTCCACCTATGCCCTTTGCGCGCTCAGACATATTCATCAAACCATTCCCATTTTGAGCTTGGTTGACATGGAAGCCTGTCCCGTTATCATCGATATGCATGTGAAAATATCCCTCTTCAACAATCATCCGAACGCTTACTTCCGAAGCTTGACTGTACTTCGAAACATTGTTAATGGCTTCCTTGAACAATAAGTACATGTTTCTTCTAGCCGTCATCGACGGCTGAATGGCATCTACTTTTTCATCTACATCATATTTCACAGTGATGTCCATTGGCGCCAAAATTTCACCTGCATAGGTCTTCATGCGCAATACCATACTTTGAAGATTGTCATTCTTAGGATTGATACTCCAAACAATATCACTCATTCGCTCCATCATACCGGAACTGCTTTGATTGATTCTATGGATCAGCATCAAACTTTCATCGGGATTCTCGGCATATTGCTTCTGCGCCGCGCCGCTATAAATTCGGATGCTTGAAAGCGCCGCGCCAATGTCATCATGCAAATCCGAAGCAATGCGGTTTCGCTCGAGATTAACTACCCGCATCCTTTCCTGCAATGCATTCAATTCCAGTTCGCGTGCATTGCGCTGCAATTCCTGGCTGTACTTCAATAGTGCAATACGCCGCCGCTGACGGTTGAATTTTAAGCCAATTAAAATGATCAAAACCAAAGTAAACACCAATGCTCCAAGTATCCATGAGAACAATCTTCTCAATTTCAACTCTTGCTTTTGAGCTATTCCAAGCTCTTCGGCAACTACGAGTTTCTGATTCTTGTCGTAATAATCCTTCAGTATGGCTATCCTCTGAGACTGTTGTTTGATACCCACTGCCTTCTGCAATACGTTCAACTGACCAAGCAATTCAATACCGAGATTGACGTCACCTATTTTGACACTGGCGTCAACAACTTCCTGCAGAAATGAGATACGCGACAAATCCGTGTTGAGCTCGTTCGACATTTCTATTCGACCCACATTCATCCAATGTATCACACTGTCCGGTTCATTCTTTGAAAGATAAATATGAATGAATGAACTGCACAGTGATTGCAAAACATCGCGATGAACTCCTTCCTTCATCAAATCATATCCTCTCTGACAAAAAGTGAACGCGACATCCGGTTTATTTTTTAATAACCAAGATTCCGACATACACCAGTAAGCCCATGCAACTCCGCGCTGCCTCCCTTTGGCCAACGCTTCAGGAATGGACTTCTCAGCATAGTAAATAGCGCTGTCAGGAATTGATAATTTATAAAAACATTCACCCAAATTCGCGAGAGCATGATAGTTGAATGCTAGGAAAACATTATCATGGCCAAGCGGTATGAGACTCTTCCCGGCTCGCAAATGCTCAAGCGCCTCTTCATATCGCGACAGATTCATCAGAAACAATCCGATTAGATTTTCGCAATTTCCGATCAACGTATCATTTGAAAGTTGCTTTGCAAATTCAAGTCCTCGCAATGAGCTGTTCAAACCCAGTTCGAACAACGCGTTGTAATACATGATCTCAGCCTGATAACAATAGAGATAATATACGTCTGTGTTATTGAGGGTGTCGTCGCTCTGCGAAAAGGCTCTGCTGATTACATATTGTGCCGAGTCATACTTGCTCTGTTCCATGTATGTTGTAGCATCGTTAAGCACATCGAAAATCTCCTGACTCATTCCTGATGGTGGCATCGATGCCGAAGCACAAACGACGTATGACAGAATAGAACAAATAAGTATAATGAATAGGTTTCGAAACATTGATCGGGATGATATGTATGGCGCAATTTAAATGACAGACGTGGATTACCCTTCAATGTTGATTTGTTATTTTTGAAGGTTAGTTGCCCGATACAATTATCTAATTCAACGGCACAGAAAGTCATCAATAGAAAAACATGAAATTTCATCTTACACTATTCTGTGTGCTCTTGCTAATCAACGCTGCAAGTCAATCAGGAATTACTATACGTGGGCGCATTTCTGATGTGGATTCTGGACAAGCCATAGAAGACTGTTATGTACAACTTCAAAACATGCCCTATGCTACCAACAGTGACAAACAAGGCTATTTCAAAATCGAATGCCCTCAACGGATCGATAGCTTAAATCTCACTTTCGAAAAATTCAATTACATCACGCAGATAAAGCAAGTGGTGCTAAATGAAAATCAAAAAAAAACCGGAGAAATCACTTTGAATATCCAGCTAAAATTCGAATCATTTCAGTTACCTGAGATCAACATTAGATCTACGCCGGATACAGTCTGGAGTAGCAATACCGTGAACGTTGCCGACTTTGCATTCTCAGGAAAAAACCTATTACTGTTGACCTATGTGCAAGAACTTCGGTGGAAAAAACATGATAAAAGCAAAACTACCATGTTTCAACAATGCGAGCTAATTCTTGTTGATTCATCGCGCAGTGAATTTGCGAAATGCCGCGTACCGGAGGAGGCCATAAAATTCTATGTTGATTATCTCGGCGAAATTTTTCTTCAATGTCGTAAAACTACTTTCTATGTGAGCATCAATGGCGATTCAATCGTCCTTGAAAAAATTGACGCAGAGCAATTCAATCATGCCATTTTACCCGTGGTGGATACCATTGGTCCCCTCACCTATTTCAGCAATTACAACGCCGACTATCCCGCGTTCGAATACATGATCTATGACAAGGCGGATTCTTCCGTAAAAACATTTCGCTATATGGTCGATGAGGAAATGATGAAGATGTTTCGAAGTGAATACAAATACCTTGATTCTAGAGGAAAACTAGAAGCACTCCGCTTTGAGATCAACACCGGTATTGATAAAGAAATTATCGCAGCATATATGAACGGCTTCCAAAACACATACTACTATGAAGCTCTCAACACACCCCTTTTATTGGTGAACGACACACTGGTGATTTTTGATCATCACCACGATAAGCTATACCGATTCGATAGCCGCGGACAAAGCATTGACAGCGCTTTGATACAATACCACAAAGTAAAAAGACCTGATCGGTGGGGTGAAAAAATTACCAAAGACAAACGAACAGAAAGAATCTACACTTCCTACACAAGAAATGGGATTACTTACATTCGTGAGATTAACACTTCTAATGGACATGTGGGCGCATCATTTCGTCTCCAAAATAAATACGTGGATAAAATTCGTATTTCTGGCGGATATGTTTACTACATCTATCGTCCGTACGAAAGCGCTCAAAAAAGATTTCTATACAAAGAACATGTTGGAAATGGAAGTTGAGCGAATTCTCCTACATTCGTCTTCAAACCAACCACTATGAAACAATCGAAAACAATTATCACATTGGTGCTAATTGTCGCATGCCATGAACTTTTCGCACAAACAGAAGGATCAGCATTTACACTCACAGGTATGGGAGTGGCAACTCCTTTCGCCACTGATTACCAGGCGCTGGGTATCAACCCGGGCAATCTCGATCTGGATCCAAAGTACACGAAAATGACAACAGTTGGATTTGCGGAAGTAGGTCTTTCCTTGTATTCCGAAGTTCTTACAAAACCTGAACTTCGTCAAAATCTTTTCAAAGAAGACATCAAGAAATTTTCTGTGAGTGAGAAGCGTGATATGGCATTGCAATTCGCGAATTCCGACAACGCTTTCAATATTGACGTTATGTTATTTGGATTTTCCATTAATACAGAACGAGCCGGAACTTTTGCATTTGCCTCAAGAGATCGCGCCAATTTTTATTCGAAGCTAGGATCCAAAGTTTCTGAGATCATGTGGCTCGGGTACAATGCTTCCTATTTTGATTCTTTGATTGTGAACAATGGCTCAGGTGGCTACGACACCATTCCCAATTCCACTCAACTCGATCCGCAAACGCAACAAAATATTGTACAAGGTTATACTGCACTTGCCAACGCTGAAAATCTCACACAACTCATTCAAGGAACAAAATTCGGATTCAGTTGGTTTCGTGAATTCAATCTGGGTTGGGGTAAAAAAATACTTGAACGCGGCGACTATATGCTTTATGGCGGATTGGGTGTCAAATTTATCGTTGGACAAGGCATGCTCGATATCACCGCTGAAAATGGAAAAGCAATCGCATTCAGCGCCATGTCTCCTCTGTTTGATATTGACTATGGCACCGCATCTCAGCAAAATCCTTCCGCATACGACTCAACTGCGAAAAAACTGAAACCTGTTGGCTATGGCTATGGCGTGGACCTGGGAACAACATTCGTGTTCAAAAAGAAATTCTTTCTTAGTGTCGCTGTCAACGACATTGGCAAAATACAATGGAGTGGTAACCTCTATAAATTGAATGACATTGCAGTCACAAATTTCGAAAATCCCGGACTTGAAAGCACAAGTTTCCTTGATCAGGTAAGTCAGCTCAATGGAAGTGATGGATTACTATCATGGCAAGGCGAATCCAAAAGAACGACTCAACTTCCCACAACTGCCCGTTTTGGATTGGCATACGACAATAACAAATCACTCAAAGGTGGTATTGATATCATTTTACCAATGTCTGACGGCGTGGCCAATGTTCAGAAACCTGTCATAGCTATCGGCGGTGAATTCACTCCATTACCATGGGTACACTTGCAGGCAGGCTATACACAAGGCGGCAATTATGGAATTAAAATTCCTGTTGGTATCTATTTCACCGTAGGAAAAGGAACTTATGAATTCGGCATTGCATCGCGCGATTTCGTCACGTTCTTCCGCGATAACAAGCCCACCATTTCCATGGCATTCGGATTCCTGCGATTCCGATTCTAAAGGAGAGATCAAAAAACTTATCGAATTTCTCTTAACAGATTTTGCAAATCGTCCACACGCGATATCAAATCTCGTTGCGTTCCTTCGTGCAAAATATAAAAATGAACGTGAGAAATATTTTCGCCTACGCCCTTTCATCCATTGTTATCGTGATCACCGTGATGTCGTTGCTGGCAGTTTGGGATATCATCGAATGGAAATATTTACAACAATATTTTGGCAAGTCAATCAAATCACTCATCATCATTATCATAAGTGCTGTCGTCGTTTACCTTATTCAATCACTCTTGTTCAAACAGGAAGCGACTAAACAGGAACAGAATGTCATTTCCTAGAGAACAACTTCTAATTCCAGTTGTTCTTTGCATGTCATACCAATGTGATTTATAAAACAGGCCAATGTTTGAGAAATCATACAGTGGTAAATGCCGATGGATACAAGTGTTTAGTTCAATCCGGCGAAGCAAAGATTGGCCTATTACACTTGTCCAATCGGTATCATTTCAATTTTGACCAAAAAAATATTCAAACATGAAAAAAATCATTTCTCTTTGTGTCTGCGTTATTGCCCTCTATTCATGTGGCCGCACAAACAATGAATCCAACAACAATAAATTCGAATTCAGCAAAATGATACAAGACTCTGAAAAGATGCAAAGCGGCGATTCAATTGAAGTTGCCACCTTCGCGGCTGGATGTTTCTGGTGCGTCGAGGCGATATATCAAAATGTAAATGGCGTTTCATTGGTGAATAGCGGATACATAGGTGGCACCATCAAAAATCCATCATACAAAGAAGTATGCAATGGCACAACGGGACATGCTGAAGCCTGTGAAATCACCTTCGATCCTCGCATTGTTACATACGCACAACTTCTTGAAGTTTTCTTTGGCACGCATGATCCGACAACATTGAACAGACAAGGCGCAGATGTTGGCACGCAGTATCGATCGGCGATTTTTTATCATAGCCCAAAACAAAAAGAACTTGCTGAACTCGCTATTCAGGCTGCCAACGAAAGCGGTAACTGGAAAGATCCCATTGTAACTCAGATTGAACAGACATCATCATTTTACATTGCTGAGGATTACCACAATGATTACTTCAATCTACATGGTGAGCAACCGTATTGCAGAATGGTCATCAAGCCTAAGATGGACAAATTCAAGAAAAAATTCGGTGAATACATGAAGCATTGATGTG
>JAYTMF010000480.1:0-3125 GCA_043728755.1 Flavobacteriales bacterium | reverse complement strand
GGCTATTTCCATATTTCAAAGGTGCCTACACGAGTTTTTTCAATGCAATTTCAAAAGCTGTTTTTGTAATGCCTTCTTTGTTTTTGTTTTGTTGATGTACCAATTCCAACGCTCGTCTGATCGTTGCAGATGTATCTGTGAAAATTCCGGCATCGCTCATGTCAACGTCACCATCGCTCATGAGATAGGCAAAGACACGGGCCATTCCACAATTGGCAATAAAATCGGGAATAACACTCATGTGTTCGTCAGCGTTTTCCGCGATGGGTCCGTAGAAAATCTGTGTGTCGGCAAACGGCACATTTGCTCCGCAACTGACCACCTTTACACCCGCTTTAATCATTCGATTGATTTCGTCTTCCTTCACCAATCGCGATGAAGCACAAGGTAAGAAAATATCCGCTTTCATATCCCAGATTCGCGCATTCACTTCATCAAAACTCAAAAGAAAGGGAGCGGTCAGTTGCATGTTTTGCCTGTCGAGAAATAATTTCTTCACTTCATCGAAACTGAATCCGTCTTCGTGGATGAGACCTCCGGTGCGATCGATGATGCCGACGATCTTGGCACCTTCCTGCGCACAATAATATGCAGCCGCGGCAGCAACATTTCCCCATCCCTGTACGATCACTTTTTTATTGGTGAAACTTCCACCCCAGAGCTCGTAATAATGGCGCACGGATTCTGCCACACCATATCCGGTGATCATGTCCGCGACACGAAATTTCTTGTTGAGATCCGGAGAGTATTTTCCATCTTCCAAAACTTTGATAACCCCCAATCTAAGATTGCCAATGCGCTTTACTTTTTGCGCTTCTGTCGGACCAAAGTGTCCATTGAATACACCTTCCTGAGGATGCCATATTCCGCACTCTTCGGTTATTGGAATCACTTCGTGAATTTCATCGATGTTGAGATCGCCGCCTGTTCCGTAGTAATGTTTTAGCAAAGGAGTCACTGCGGCAAACCATCGTTCAAGCACCTCGTGTTTTCTTGTATCGCGCGGATCGAAATTGATCCCGCTTTTTGCGCCACCGATTTGTGGTCCGCTTACAGTGAATTTGATCTCCATTGTTTTGGCCAGTGATTCCACTTCACGCTTGTCGAGTCCTACGCGCATTCGTGTTCCACCACCGGCAGCACCACCGCGCAACGAATTGATCACTACCCATCCTTCAGCATCGCTTAGTTGGTCTTTCCATTCAAAAACGATTTCGGGTTTTTTGCTTTCGTATTTTTCGAGTAGTGATTTCATGCAGGTCGGATAAGGTCGCGAATTTAAGAAGTTGTTATACCAATGGGATTTATAATACAGGCCAATGTTAGAGAAATCATTCAGTGGTAAATGCCGATAGATACAAGTGTTTTGTTCAATCTGGTGAATCAAAGATTGGACTATTACTCTTGTCCAATCGGTATTACTCCAATGATCTTGGAGAAGCGCCTGCCTGCGTGAATACTTGATCAGCAAGGATAGATGGCACCGCCACAACTGTCTCTGGTTGCTCCGGTTACAGAAGCGAGACAATTGACTTCTCCGCGCATTCTAAGCACACCCAAAAATGCGAAGATGACAGCTTCTTTAAATTGAATGATCTCTTTTGTAGGAATAACCACTTCTGTTTTTGTCATCGCGCGGATTCGTTCGACGAGAAAAGTATTGAATGCACCACCACCGGTGATGAGCATTTTACCGCTTTGTTTTACTGAAATCACACCAGCGATTTGCATGGCGATGTGTTCGATCATCGTGCGCAGAATATTCTCTGGAGGGATGGTAGTGCTTTGAATGAGTGGAAGAATTTCCGCGTCGAAAAATTCTTTACCCAAAGACTTTGGAAAGGGCTTTTGATAAAAAGAAATTTTATTGAGCGACACGAGTAGAGCATCTTCAATTGCGCCGGATGAAGCTATTTTTCCGCCATCATCGAATTCAATACCAAGCTTCTCCGCGATGTAGTTAAACATCATATTGCATGGGCAAACATCAAAGGCTTGAATACTTTTTCTGTCATCACTTTTCAAACTGATGTTGGCAATACCACCAAGGTTGAGACAGTAATTGTATTCTGGAAATAAGAACAGATCCCCAATGGGAACAAGCGGTGCACCTTGTCCACCGAGCGCAACATCGGTTGTTCTGAAGTCAGCGATTACAGGCAAGCTTGTCTTTACAGCAATATGTGGTGCGCTTCCGATTTGAAGCGTCAGGCTTCTTTCAGGTTGATGAAAAATGGTATGTCCGTGCGATGAAATAAAGTCAGCACGAATGTTATTGGAACCGAGAAACGAATGCGTCCACTCACCATGTAGTTTGCCGAGATCCACATGCAGTTGAGCGAGTTCGGCGCCACTCAGAAGATGCGCTTTAGAAAGTAATTTTTTCCAGTCGTGTTTATAGTCGAAAGTTTTCGCGGCTTGTATTTCAAACGACCACTTGTCATCAAATGTGAATTTGCACAATGCAATATCGAGACCATCGAGCGAAGTTCCACTCATCAATCCGGCAACTTGATATTGATTTTTTGGCGACATTTATTTTACGACAAGTATAGCAGAGCGAATAGGGCAGCGAAGTGTTCAGTCGCTTTTTTTGCCATCGCGCAGCACAGGTAGCAGCGCGCGGATGAGTACGGTGGTGTACACGGCATAGATTCCCATTACTGCGAGAGCAACGGCTTTTTTACCTGGCAGATTGAGAAAGAAATAAACGCCGACAATGATAGCTGTCATGAAAAGTTTGATCAGAACAGATCCATTTACTGAAGCTACAAAACGATGTGGTGATTTATTCGCTGCGCTGCGAATCATGCGGTAAAGGATAAATGTCACTACACCATACAATGGAATGAGTATCCAAACAACCGAAGGCATTTCTTTTTTGCTGAGGAATAGCACAACCATGGCGATGACATAAAGCAACACGGTAGCAATTGTGACCGGCAGAAGAATAGCTCTTGAGTTCATAGTTGAGTCATATTATTTGGTCTTCAAAAAATCTTTGATGACCATGTAGATGGCAATAATTACGCTAGCCAGTGACAGTATCAAAGTGAATATCGGGATGCGGTGTGGAAATGTTTGATCCAGTTTCATTCCTCCCCAAACACCAAGAAAAATGGTCA
>JAYTMF010000479.1:0-4878 GCA_043728755.1 Flavobacteriales bacterium | reverse complement strand
TGATGGTCGCAAACCTCACTTCACACAAGCGCGGCTACGACGAGCGCTGGGAAGAGTTTTCTAACTGGGCAATAAAAGGAATGGCATACCAAAAGAAACTCATGTTTCTTGTTGATGAAGACACCAAGGCCTTTAACAAAATCATGGAAGCTTTTAGTCTGCCAAAGAACAGCGAAGAAGAAAAAAAGCAACGCAGCGAAGCCATCGAATCCGCTTCCAAATACGCGATGGAAATTCCATACCGCACTGCGGAAATAGCACTGGAAAGCATGACAGTGATGCAAAACATGGTGGAAAAAGGCAATCCGAATTCTATCACGGATGCGGGCGTTGGCGCATTGTGCGCGCGTTCTGCTGTCATAGGTGCCGTAATGAATGTACGCATCAATGCAAGCGGCATCAAAGACAAAACTTTCACCTCTGAATTGATTCAAAAAGCTGTCGCACTAGAAAAACAAGCTGAAAAAATCGAACTTGAAGTGAGAAAATTCGTTGATGATTTTATCGCGAAGCAAGATGCAAAGTAGATGCAAGTGTACTGCTCAATGCATTCGTCTCGAATACCGAATGGACAAGTGCAAAAGTCCAATCTTTGCTTCGCTAGATTGAACTAAACCCACGTAGCCATCGGCATTTACCACTGTATAATTTCTAAAATATTGGCATGTTTTAGAAATCACATTGGTGTATGATTTGACGAAGAATTCGGCAAAATGAACATCGAAATAAATGAGTAGAGAATAGAAATATTCATAGTAGGTCGATTCATGAAAGAGGTTTTTCGAAATGCCCTTACGCCTTTCCAAATCAATTCATCTTTTGAAAGTGAATCACTGAGTGCCTACCGGCGCGTCCAAGGTGCAGGGTATAATTGCCCGGTTTGAGCGATCGCAACGCAACATCAAGTTGAAGTATTCCATTGTTCCCCGACAAAAAGATGCCACTGTTTTCATAGACTCGCTTACCCGCAGCGTCATAAATTTCATAAGCCGTTTCGCAATACTTTCCATCAAGTAAGAGCACCGTCATGTGATCACGACATGGATTCGGAAAAACGACAGCATCGAAATCTCCTTTTGGTTGTGACGTTTTACCTGCAAGAAGGAAAAATGCTTTCATTAAATCGGGAATGCCGTAACCCAAAGAATCATTCGGAGTCAGAAATTTATCCGCGCTACTGCGAATTGCGTTCAACACATCCATATTTGATTTTTCAGGAAACGCTTGCACGAGACATGCCGCCATTCCTGCCATGATCGGAGACGAGAAGGAAGTGCCATTACCAGTGGTGATGGTTGAATCGAGATCCGCAAAAACCGTCGCTCTTCCCATGGTCACCACATCAGGTTTTATATCGCCATCTGATGATGGTCCAAAACTGCTGAAGTTGGCATGCATTTCTGAAGCATCAACTGCACCTACACACAAAACACTATCACCATCGGATGGTGCAGTGATAAAATGCCATGGATTATTTCCTGAATTACCCGCGCTGTTCACCACTAGTATTCCCTTTTCCGCAGCGATATCTGCTGCAATGGAACAGCGCGTAGTGTTGCCATCCATGTCCGCATAAGTATGGTTCATGCTTTCATCATCGAACAAAGAATATCCAAGACTGGAGTTGATGATGTCGACACCGAGGCTGTCCGACAACTCAGCAGCAGCCACCCAGTTATCTTCCTCAACAAGAAATTCTCCTTGCGGGTCTTCTGTTCGGAACAAGAAATAATTAGCATCAGGTGCGGTACCGATCAATGAGTCCTGAATGATTCCTGCCATGGTACTCAATACAAAAGTGCCGTGATTGCTGAGGTTGTAAACGTTGTCGTGATAGACAAAATCACGTGTCATTCTAATTCGTCCTTCATCGCGCAATTTTTGAAAGGCCGGTAATTGATCTGTCTTGTTCCAACCCGCATCGAACTGTGCGATGTCAACACCCTTGCCTGTATAATCAAGAGTATGCAAAAGATGACCGTTTAGCATATCAATTTGCCGGAACGAAGCACCATACTTTTCTGATCCGTCACAAATTTTCGGAGCTGCCGCTTTCATTACAAGATCATCCCTTTCGATTTTCAACTTATCGATCTCACCATCACCTTTGACGACCACCGCATTTCTCACTTGCCATACAAATGGCAATGCACGCACCACATCAACCAGTGCCGAATCAATAAATGATATCGTGATCGCATTGAACCACTTGCTTTTCTGATGCAGGAAACACTGACCAACATTCAGCACTTCGCTGATATAAGTTTCATTTACAGGAATATCCCGCTCATCAAATCCAAGGGAAAATTTCACCCTCCGTGCAATACACTTTTCAGATAAATATTCCGACGGATTATAAATGGAGAATGGAGAATTGTTTTTATCCGTGAATTGAACCCAATATTTATCAGGAGCTGTTTGGGCAGCAGAATGAACGACCATGAAAGAAAATAGAAAATAGAAAATTCTGAGATGCATAAAGATCGATCTTCATCAAGTGCTTTCCACATGAATGCACAATGCTAATTTACGGCAATACCGAAAAAAGGGATCAATCAATACTGTAAGAAATCGCGCTGTACAAGACTTCATAGCCTGTCGTTTGCGCGCCTTGGGTGTTGTAATTTCTGGCTTGTCGGAAAACCATCCCAACATTCTTGGCATACGTGGTATAGAATATCTGATCGTCCACAAAATTTACATTGTTCAATTCTTCTACGGTAACTGTCTTATCGAATTGAAGAATGCCGACGTCGGCAAACTGATCTACACGCGTGTATTTAAACTGTTGTGCAGGAAAATTATTCATGCCATTACCATCCCATGTACCACCCAATTTGATAGGAAACTCCATTTTGATATAGCGAATGTTTTCAATTACTTTTTCCGCCGTATTGGTGGTTCTCTTCTGAGACCACACGTCGATCAAATTCCACGGTTGGGAGTTCGTCTGCCTGTAGTAACGATTGATCTTGGTCGCTGTCTGATTCTCATTGTCGGCATACTGCTCAGCGAGTTCTTCTTTGATCTGATAATGATATTCCTCGGTGTTGATACCTCTGTACGTAGAATCAACCTGATAAACAATAAATGAACCCACGTTATTTGGAAAATAAGCATACCCAAGATCTATCTGCGACAAATCCTGCTCGCGCTTCTTACACGACAAGCACGCGACAATAACAAGACACAAAAGAACAATTCTTTTCACAGCTCGATACAATAAGGTCTATGGCGCTAAGATATTACAAGAATTTAAAATTCGATACATTTCCGAAAGTTTACGCCGGCAAAAACGCCCTTTCAAATCATAGCAATCAAACTATTTCGCTGCCTGACGCGTGCGGATGAGCTTTCCGTCTGACCATTCTTCCACTTTTTCAATACTGCCATTTTCCCGATAATAGACGACTTCGCCTTCAAGATGATCGTTTACATAATCACCCTTCACTTTTATTTGAGTCCCTTCCAGTTTTTCTCTGTACACGATTCCGGTTTTTTGATCCTCAATTGATCCCTGCACTTGTACATATTGGCCCTTATCATACCACTCTACAAAAGGCCCATCCTTCTTTCCATCCTCGAAATTGTACTCACTCTTCGGAATACCCGTGTCATAATTTTCATTGAAAGTACCGTTCTCGTATTTGCGTTTTTGTTCTTTCCCTTTGCTATAAAGAAGTGAGATCTTAGGTCTGCCATCCTTGTGGTTGTAATACCACATTCCATCCTGCAATCCCTTTACGTACTTGCCCTCGCAATCCACTTTGCCCGACTCGAACCATGCTTTGTAGGCTCCATCCTTTTCATCCATGAGATATTCCCCTTCAGAATGTTTGCGTCCATTGTCATAATATTCCGTGAATGGACCATTTTTTAAACCACTCGTATAATTTTCTGTTTTCAGAATTTTACCGCTGGGGTAGAAATACTTGCATGTTCCATGTAACAGGCTGTCTTGATAATTTTCATCGGAAAGCAACGCTCCTGCATCGCTCCACAACTTCCAATTCCCCTCTTTCCTTTTATTGATGAATCTACCTTGACTCATCATTGCATTGCTATTCTCGAAATAGAATGTCGCATCGACAATTGTTGAGTCCTGCGCGTATTTCATGATGGCCATCAGACTTCCATCCGGAAAATATCGCTCCCAATCGCCAACAGGAACCCCATTTTTGTAATTTCCTCTGTAAAGCAAATTGCCGGTCTCCTTCCATTGTTGCACCCAAAGGCCATCGCGCTTACCCTTTGTATTGACCATATTGAACGCTATGCCCGGCTTCCCTTCAGGCATTGTCGTACCTGGTTTTGGCTGTGAAAACACCGTGGAAAAAAGAAAAACGAAACTGAAGGTGATGATAAATCTCATGGTTGAAAATGATTGTGTGCGGAGCGTTGGCAAAGATGGTGCCTTCTGTGCCTTCATCATATCTTGTGCGTAATTCATGATAAATAGGAAAAACAACGGCTCTTGCATTAAGAAAATTGCTACTTAATTTTGGCCTTCATTCGTGCAGGCTCTCAATGTAGTAATACAAGCCGCCGGAATAAATCAAAAAATAGTTCAATTACAATGAAAGTAACAGTAGTAGGAGCAGGAAATGTTGGAGCCACCTGTGCAGATGTTCTGGCTCACCGAGAGATCGCCAATGAGGTAGTACTCGTTGATATTAAGCCAAATTTCGCAGAGGGTAAAGCCCTTGACATTTGGCAGACTTCGCCTATCAATTTATATGATACTCGTACAATAGGAAGCACAGATGATTACAGCAAGACTGCAGACTCAGAAGTTGTCGTGATCACTTCAGGTTTACCTCGTAAGCCGGGTATGAGCCGTGATGACTTGATCGCAACCAATGCAGGTATCGTAAAATC
>JAYTMF010000478.1:0-2170 GCA_043728755.1 Flavobacteriales bacterium | reverse complement strand
CATCCAGCGCGTAGCAGCATCCGGCGAATAAATTCCCTGCTGGTAAATACTCCAAACTCCTGTGGATTGATTTTGCCTCAGCTCACACCACATAATGCTCCGTTGCGTTGTGCTAATTCTCACTGCCCAATTCAACACAACGGTGTTATATCCAGCCCATGTTTTCCATTGTGCGCGATACATACAAACTCCGCCAATTCCATCCAATTTTTGTGTTGTTCCGGGTTGTGACACATCGTCCCAGTTAACGTTGTACGATGCATCGAATGCCATAGTCGCCAAATTGGTAGCAAGTGTTATACTCGCCGTTGGCGTGGTTGGCACCCAATCTACCGTCATGTGGTAAATGTTTACGGCATCAGAAAATCCTGTGCCCCACCCGTTGTCAGAGTATGAAAAAATAGGACATGGTGTTCCAGTGGAAGGCAATGCACCATCGGCTGCATCACCTGGCAGTGGACAGAAAAATCCTGAACCTTGTGGAGGTGAAAATGTTCTGTAAAGGGAACGCGCTGCGGCATTACCTGCAAGCATTGCTGCACGCTCAAAACAAAACACCTTTTGCGCTTGATTCGACGTCATATAATATCCATCATGCCAAACTGAAAATTTGAGATAATCGGGAAAAGCCGGTGAAGTATACGTGTATGTATAATAGCTTCCTGTAGGATCGTTCGTTGTAGAAATGGCGATATAAATATCATTGGTGTTGTCGCCGAATTGTGCGAGAAACCAGCGATCAGCTGCTTTGTCGTAAAGCACTATAGGATCTCCTGCATTGGCTGTTGCGGGACTCCACAATGTTCCCAGCGTTGCGGTGAGCAGCACAGCACCTGTGGTTTTATTATACACTTTGAAAGTCGTGCTATTGATCATTTGCACGTAGTGATTCGGACCTGCCGCACCTGAAGGATCGTAAGGTCGGAAACCACTGGCGGTCTGTCCAGCCCAATTGGCCTTGGTACCATTGCCTGCGATTTTCCCCATCGACTTTTGAATGAACGATTCATCATTGCCGAATGCAGGACCATCCTTTACCGTGAGTGGAAATTTCTGCGCCTTACGGTGCTTTTTGTCTTCCGATTCTTCTTCCTTGTAAACTTGATTTTCATCTACAGGATTTTCCTTGAAAATTTCAATAAGTGGTCGAGTAATATGAAATTCAATGGGATGAATGACAACGGTTTCATTGTTGTCTGTGCTTCTTTGACTGTAAAAAACATTTGCTGCAAAAAGCAGCACCGCAACGAGATAAAATTTTCTCATTTCAATTAAAAATCTTGGTTAATAAAATATTCTTGACTGAGTTAGGCAGTGGACAACCCGAAATCAACGCTCAAAGGTAATAGACTTAATCACTTATTAATCGCTCGACCAAGGCAATATCCAAAATTTTCCCCACATTTTTGAAGTAATATTCCTCGTCATAGTCTATTGAAATGATCGATTGATAGAAATAGATGTTGAAATCCATTTGTCGTGATGGTATGAATACATTTGACAAAAACCTTTTCACAATGAAATTTCCAAGTGTTCTTCTTGCCATTCCTACTATCCTCCTTTTTCAATCATTGTCCGCGCAAAGCGTACGTGTCGGAGCCAGTAGTGCTTCCTCAAAGGATAAGACCATTGAAATGCTGGACGCCATGTTCAGCAAGTCCATCGTTGATTTCAACGTTCCGGGAATGGCCATCGCCATCATCAAAGACGACAAAGTCCTTTTGTCCAAAGGTTATGGTGTGAAAACCGTTGGTACTCAGCAAAAAGTGGACGACCATTCCCTATTTGCCATCGCCAGCAACAGTAAGGCCTTTACATCTGCAGCGCTCGCCATTTTAGTGGATGAAGGAAAAATAAAGTGGGAAGATAAAGTGCGCAATTACCTGCCCTATTTTGAATTGTATTCACCTTATGTGAGTGAGGAATTCACCATCCGCGATCTACTCTCGCACCGCAGCGGATTGGCTACCTTCAGTGGCGATTTAATCTGGTATGGCACCACGTACAGCCGCGAAGATGTGATCCGTCGTGCAAAATTCCTGAAACCTGTGTACGGCTTTCGCGAAACTTATGGCTACTCCAATATCATGTTTCTGGCGGCCGGTGAAATTGTTTCAAAAGTGAGTGGACAGCCGTGGGATGATTTTATCCGCGATCGCTTTTTCAAACC
>JAYTMF010000477.1:0-3133 GCA_043728755.1 Flavobacteriales bacterium | reverse complement strand
CAAGAACTAGAAGAGGCAACATCACTTGAGCTTCCAATGCTTTCAAAGAATTTAGTTATTCTTTCAACTTCTGCATCACTTGGCGTATTGATCGGACTTCTTGGAACTGTATTAGGTATGATTCACGCTTTCTCTGCCATGGCAGCAGGTGTTCCTGACCCGGCTCAACTTTCAGTAGGTATCTCTGAGGCGCTTGTAAATACATTCCTCGGAATCCTTGCATCTGCTCTGGCGATCCTTCTTTACAACTTCTTCAGCAATCGTATTGACCAATTGACATATGGCATTGATGAAGCCGGATTCTCGGTTGTGCAGACATTCTCGGCAAAACATTGATCTCAGCGTTTCTTTTTTTCAATTAATTAATTAATAAAGAAGCAGAACAATGCCAAAAATTAAAGTACCCAAAAGTGCACCTAGCCTGGACATGACGCCGATGGTGGACCTTGCGTTCCTGCTGGTAACGTTCTTCATGTTGACTGCGAAATTCAGAAACATGGAACCTATACAGGCAGATCCACCCAGTTCTACTTCTCTTACGCAGCTTCCAGAGAACGTAATGCTTATCACGATCGACACAGCCGGAAGAGCATACTATGACATCGCCGGAAGGGGAGTAAGACAGAGATTGATAGAAAGGATGATGTTGAGGTATCCAGGCCTGAAAATGTCGGAGGATCAGATTGACGAATTCTCAAAGATGGGAACGTTCGGACAACCTGTTGAATTGATGGCTCAGTACATCACAGCAGAGGCGGATATGAAAATAATCATGGATGACAATGGAAAAGGGATACCATTGGACTCTTTGAATAATCAACTGGGAGACTGGATTCAAGAAGGATACTATGCGTTCATGGATGACGCAACAGACAAGGGAATGACCAAGGAACTGTTGAAGAAAGAAGGATTGAGATATGCGATAAAGGCTGACGGAAATACCGATTATGAGAAAGTGAAGAAAGTCATTGACGTATTCCGCGAAAAAGAAATTTATCAGTTCAATATGGTCACCAATCTCGAAGGTGGAAGCGATAATGCTGATGCTAATCTTACAGCACAATAAATTGAAAACCATTAAGACCAAATAAGACATGGCAGAAATTATAGGTGGTGGCGGTGGTGGCGGTAAAAAGGGAAAGAAAAAGGCCAAGAAAGGAGCAGCCAGTATTGATATGACCCCAATGGTCGACATGGCGTTCTTGCTGCTTACGTTCTTTGTACTCGCTGCGACATTGGCCAAACCGAAAGCAATGGAGATAATTTACCCTAAAGAGGTGGATGATCAGGATACAACGAAAACCAAGTTGCAAGAAAAATTGGCAACGACCTTGCTTCTTGGGGTGAATGAGAATGAGATATTTTATTATCCCGGTCTTTTCAAGCCTGAAGAAACGGTATTAGTTCTTACAGATTTTTCAAAAGACGGATTTCGAAAAATTATGCTGGAGAAGAATGCGTCGATCGATGATCAGGTGAAGCAACTCAAGGCAAAACTGTTAAACAAAGAGATAGACGAGCAAACCTATCAGGAGGCATATCGGCAAGTAGTGAATGCCGAAACTGCACCCTTCGTGATCATCAAAACCGTTGGCGAAACCAAGTATAAGAATGTGATCAACGCAATGGATGAATTGAATATCTGCAATGTGCGCAAACGCGCAATTCAGGATATGGCAGAAAGCGAGTTCATTGCCCTGAGGCAGAAATCGGCCGAGCTCGGATTGAAGAAAAAATAAATTGTCGGATTTGTTGAACGTCTTTGAACAAGCTTGGTACAGGATTAAAACAAGTCTAACCAAATAAAATTAACATCATGACAGCATTCATAATTGTCGCCATCATAGCAGTTGTTATTGCAGCTGTGAGCATGGATACCAGTTGGAACAATGTTTTGAGTTCTGAACGCAATAATGTTGTATTTCAAGATAAATTCAAAGAGTACGGTGCATTTATGTTGAGACAAGGGCACGGCAAGACTATGGCCATCGCACTCGGTACAACTATCTTTATCACCGCAGCGGGTTTCACAGCACCTCTCATCTTCGGTAAAAAGCTTGAGGAAAAGGTGGAGATTCCTGCGGATAAAATTTTGGAGATGCTGACGCCACCGCCAACCAATCCTGAGGAACCACCGCCACCACCTCCACCGCCACCACCACCACCACCACCGCCAACAATCGAGCAAGTGAAGTTCACTGAAATTGAAGTGACAGAGGAAGAGGTGAAAGACCCACCACCAGCTGTGGATGAGTTAACGGATAAAAACATTAGCACGATAAATCAGGAAGGAGAAACCGGACCGATCGGACCTGTTGAGCCGCTTGTTACCGTAATCGAAGACGAAAAACCTGAGGAGCCAGTTTCATTTGCACAGGAGATGCCTCAATATCCTGGTGGAGAAGTGGCCATGTCACGTGATATCATGGAGAATGCCCCTTATCCTGAAATGGAGAAGGAGAACAATATCCAGGGTAAAGTATATGTGCAGTTCGTTGTGGAAAAGGACGGCACAGTGACAAACGTGAAAGTTCAACGCGGTGTTCCCGGTGGACCTAACTTGAGTAGCAACGCTGAAAAAGCAGTTAAGAAACTGAAGAAATTTGCTCCGGCTAAACAGAACGGACGTGCAGTGCGTCTTGTAATGACAGTGCCCGTGAATTTTACTCTGAAATAGATTAGTACTGTTTGATATTTTAAAAGGCTGTCCTGCGGGATGGCCTTTTTTCATGTGGTGAATGGGAGATTTATTGAATTGGTGATTTACGCAGAGGCACTTGGTGTTATTTACCGCGTCTTGCCACTCCTATAATCCTGTTATTCTTATTTGAGAGTTGCGGCGGCGCAAATGTTCCATTGCGCATTCTGCCATCCCTAAATCCTAACCCAAAATTCCTAATTCCTTCTTGACTGATCGTGCATAATGGCTTCACACGATTTTTGAGCGCGTTCAAACATTGAATCTTGAATCGTGAATTTGAAATGTGATTATTGGGGAGAGTTTTTAGGGGAAATGTGAACGCAAGCACAATCCCACATGTATCAACGGTGTTATGCAGTGTAACCTTTAAAATAAATACTCCATGTTCATTATCGTCATTTCAACAATTGCACTTATCGTCTTTTTGTTTTC
>JAYTMF010000476.1:0-9304 GCA_043728755.1 Flavobacteriales bacterium | reverse complement strand
CAATTGAACTTCCTCAAATGCCCGCTGGAAGTGTCCCTGCGTGGTTTGGCCCCGAATACATCCACACCAGTGATGGCGGGTATTTGTGGTCGGGTATTACCAGCTCCCTTCGGGGCGATGTGGTCAAATTTTCCAATTTGAATGACACACTATGGACTTATCGCGCTGCTATAGCTGATACTGTGGTAAAAATTTACCACACCATGGAAGTAGCAGATGGCTACGTCGTTTGCGGAACACTCGCCACGCCGCAAAATGATGACCCACCGTGGATTTTACATCCAACAGTGATGATGATTTTAAAACTCGATCTCAATGGTCACTTGTTATGACGCAAAGTGCACGACATCAATCATCCACTTACCGATCCGGCAGGGCTTGTATTCATTAGATTCAATGGCATATGCGAACTTGACAATGGCGATATCATTTTAAGTGGTGAGCGCGAGCATCCGGCACAGCCCTTTATCATGCGTACTAACAGCACCGGTGCCAATCTTCAAATCTATCAATGGGGAGATCTAAATTATTTGCATTGGGTACCTTGGCTTGTTCCTTTGGACAATCACCGCTTCATGGTAGGACATGCCGCTACCTTTGACTTATACGACAATACTTATAAAATGCAACATGCCGGCATGATGCTCTTCGATACAGATATTATGCAACCCGTATGGAATCATCTTGAACCAGATACCGTCTATGATCAATTCATCATGCGCATGATTAAGACTCCGGATGGTGGGTATGCCCGCGTAGGCTCGTGCATCGCAGCAGGTTTGGGATATGTAGGATTTATCGAAAAGTGGAATTCCGACGCTATGTTTGAATGGCGGAAATATTATGCACATCCAACCGATGGCCCTACATACAATGAATTCAACAAACTGTTTACTATTGCAGTAACCCCCGACAATGGCTTTCTTGCGTGTGGAAGTTATCGCACTCTGGGTGCGCCCGAGCGCGCCTGGGCCATCAAACTCGATGCTTGCGGTGATTTAGAAGATCTCGGTTGTCCGGAATTGGTGGGGGTAAACGATGGGCAAGCGCAATCCGCCGCGTGGCGTGTATGGCCCAACCCGTTCAATGCAACACTACAGGCAACGCTGCCGCCAGGAACCAATCGTATTTTCATCACCAACACACTGGGAAAAATAGTGTGCCAGGAAAATCTATTGCTGCCAAAAACATCTTGGGATTTTTCCGCATTGCCGGCGGGTGTCTATTTGTTCAACGCAGTGGGCAACAATGGAAAAATTGAGGCACAAAGAATATTGAAGGAATGACGCCTCGCTCCATCAACTACGAATGAATAAACATTGAGGAAATTATTTCTAGTATCGATACGAATGATTTAACTATCTCGCCACCGTCACATGCCCCACAAGCTGTTCTCTTCTGTCGATACTATCGTATTCAATCACCCATGAATAGACATCGTTTTGTACATAATATTCTTTGCTTACGCCGCCCGTCCATGCTTCATTAATGTCATGTGACTCGAAAATTTTCACTCCCCATCGATCAAAAATGAGCAGGTGAAAACCTTTGATGTTCACCCCGTATGCGCGAAAAAAATCATTGATACCATCTCCATTGGGTGTGATCGTATTTGGAACATAAATTGGAAAATACGGTTTCACAAAAACGGAGTCGTCCGACACACAACCTTCATTGTCGATTATGGACAAGTGATACCACGTTTCCTCTTGAGGCGAAGCAATAGGGAAAATACAATCCGTACATGAAAGTCCTTCAGTTGGCCACCAGAAAAATTCAAATCCAAAAGCATTACCCAACAGATAAGCACTTCCGGGAAATTCAAAATATTGATCCGGACCTGCGTCAACTTGAGTGCGCGGCAATACAAAAACAAATACAGAATCCGTTTGATGACAATTGTTTTGATCAACACCTGTAACAGTGAACCATGTCGTTTGCGGTGGCGTCAACGTTGTCGTGTCTGCATCAAAGGGGTTTGCATATAAAGTGGGTTGCCACAAGTAAGTTACACCGCCATCGGCCGTTGCGTTGACACTTTTTCCCGGGCAAATTGTTCCGCCGCCATCAGCAACAATGTGCGGATGAAGCACATTCACTGTGACGAAGTCTGTCCCTTGTCCGCAAGCATTGGTGATCAGCACGGAATAGATGGTGGTATCTGATGGACTCGCATATGGGTGTTGTACAAAACCACTGCTCAGACTTGATGCTGGAGTCCATGTCCACGTGCCTCCGTCAATAGCGTGCAGCTGTGTCATCGTGCCTTCACAAATATCAATAGGGGGATAAATTGCACCACCCGGTGAGTTGTTCACGATGTTGATCTGCACTTGTCTTTCGATCACACAGTTATCGTTGGTGGTGATAGTCACTATATATAATGTTGTAACCAATGGGCTGGAAGTGGGATCCGAAATATTCGGATTATCTAAGCCTGTAGTTGGTGACCAACTATAAGAGACACCACCCGTTGCACTGAGTTGTGTTTCCTCACCGATACACATTGTAATAGCCGGACTGATCGTCGTGATTGGAATACTCACGGGCACAGTAACAGTGAGCGTATCCGCATCGCAATCGTTGAAGTCGATGACGGAATAAGTAGTTGTTGTCAGAGGTGAAGCAATGGGATTCGGAATGTTGGTGGCGGAAAGTGAAGCACTGAATACCCAATGAAGATTGGCAGAGCCGGTAGCATTGAGTTGGACTTGATCGCCAGGACAAATAAGATTGGCGCTTTGCACTGTGGGATGAACGCCGGGTAAAATAGTAATGGTAACATATGCCGTGTCTGCCGTAACGCAAAGTGCATCATCCATTCCCATCAAACTAATGGTATACGTTCCTTCCTGAGAAAATGTATGTGTCGGCTGAAAAACAGTGCTCGAATCTCCATCACCAAAATTCCACAAAAAAGAAGAAGCACCGACGGTGAAATTCAGAAAGTCCACAGGTATTCCTTCGCAAACTTGATCGGGGCCATCAATCTGAACGTGTGCTTGTACAGCGTTCAGGTCGAAACGGAAAACAGCTATGTTGCATCCTGTACTGTTGTTCGTATTACTCCACACTCCCGGCGTGGTTGGAAAATCATCGTTGTTGTGACAACCGGCACACACCGCCTGAAACACGCTTCCGTTCTTGTCGAATCGAGAAGTTCCGCCATCGACATGTTCGGCGCTTTGTGTGCCACCGAGGTATGAGGCATACAACAAACCTGTAGCATTAGGATTCAATACACACAGATAAAAATCACTGCCATCCGTTGTCGATTGAAAAGCATCAGCAGTGGTGGGCAAACCCACCGTTGTGCTGAAAACTGCGCTGCAGGGATGACCCGCACAAAACGAAGAGTTTACTGTTCCACCCCATCCACTGATGTAGATCTGTTCGCAATCACTCACCAAAAATGCTGTAGGCGAAATATCGATCTCACCGCTCCCGGTTCCAATGGTCGTATTCCATGTGAGCGTTGAAAGATTGCTGGTGTATTTACTGATGAACTGACCGGAGTTCGGCTGACCATACAAACCGGCTGTAATACTCATCGTTCCTGCTGTCTGACCGTAGGCATATACATTATCCAGATCGTCGGTCTGCACAAAATAAACCTGATCATAATCCGCTGTGCCTACAAAAGTTCCGGACTGCACTGAAAAATTCGTCGAATCGATGAGAAGTATAAACCCATCTGTTTGACCATTGTGCGACACATCAGCACCACCTGTGACAAAAGGAAAATTCGCGCTCAATGTTCCACCAGCAATAATGAGAGTACCATCGCTTTTAAACTCCAGCGCATAACACGCATCCTCTCCATTGCCCCCGAGGTAAGTACTCCAAAGCAATCCTGTGAGCGTAGAATTCATTTTGAAAACAACACCATCGTTGATAGCACCTCCGTGAGTTGCCTGGAGGCTGTTGGCGATCATTGGAAAATTTTGACTGGCCGTCACAGAAGCAACGAAAATGTTGTCAGATGCATCCACATTCACTTCACCGCGAAATGCATCACCGTAATTATAAAAGAGCTGTCCGGCATAATTCAATCCGTCGTTATCATTTCCACCCATAAAAGTTGAAGCTGTGAGTGTTCCGTCAGCATTGAATTTTGTGATGAACATATCGGTACCATTGGCATGACTACTCGTAAAAAACTGACTCATGGACAATGCGGGACCACCTTGAAAAACGGTTTGATATGCACCTGTTGTTACAGGATAATCTTCACTTCCAGTAACGCCGAACACTATGAAATTATCATTGTTGTCCGCAATCACACTATGAGGTGTTTCCTGGCCTGAGCCTCCGATGTATGTACTGTAGAGCAAACTCGAACCTAAACTATTGAATTTGGAAATAGCCACATCCATATAATTCCCGATACCGGTGTTGAAGTCGGCCGAATATGCACCTATTGTAGTTGGATAACCTTGCTGAAAAACGGCAGCTCCTGAAATCAAATTTCCCTGCGAATCATCACATGCGGTAAAACCAAAATTGTTCGCTGTAGAACCTATGTAAGTCGAAAATACGATCTCGGGATCGATCACCAGATCCAACGCATGATTGTATTTCCCCACTGAGAATTGCAGTTTGCCATGGACGAGTTTATAGTGACACTTCACTTCCTGCAGGGCGCCATTGATGATCTGATATGCATATGGCGCCTTCTCACGCACTTCATTTACGGAGGTTTTTATTACCAGCTCGTTCGCACTATCTACACTTTCGAGTTGCATATTGGCACCATCCATTTCGATGACAATATCATTCGGAGAAGCACCAGCGCGAACAATAAAATCATACTTCACATTTCCGTTGGACGAATAAAGTATGAGATCGATGTTGTCGTATATATTATTAAAATCGCATCTGCTAAAGATTTGACAGCGGCTCGCCCATTTCGATTCATCGCTACCCTGATAGTAATTGTAATAGTGCTTCGCAGGTTTATTTCCACTCACAACAGGCACATTACTTCCCACGAATTGAAGTTTGTAGGCGTGACTTTTATACTTTGGGTCAGAATCCACTTCATTTCCTAGAGGATGTAAATACTCCAGAATTTTCGGATCATAAAAGTTGAAAGTAAATGCATGATCCTCGGCCCACATGGCACCCGAAGGGAGTTCAGCACGAAAGCGAACCTGACCGGGCCATTGTCCCTTATTCTCTACGAACTCCGCCTGAGCGCAAAGTTGCGTAGACGAAAGCAATAGCAATATGTAGCAATAAAAATATCTCACGGATCCGTTCCTACTAGACAAGGCAATCACCTCAATAGTTGTCAGCGCTAAAGGTCGCACATTCAAATTTCGCTAGAAAATTCTATAATGACACAGTCTTGTTATGCCATATTGGAATAAAATCACTTTATTTGGTTGTTAAATTTACAAATCTTCATACCATGAAATCCAATAAAATCCTAGCCATATTTACGTTCGTTGTCAGCGCATTTTTATTTACAGGCTGTCCCTACGACAACGAAAATCCGCTCACACCGGCCACCGGAAAATTTCCTTCAAATCTGCTGGGAATTTGGGAACAGGCAGATAACACGGGTGTAAAAGTGGAAGTAAAAGCCGGGGACAGCGGCACAGCGAAGATTGTCAAGACAACCATCAATGAAGGCAGCGATCCCACCATTGAAAATTTCATAGGGCATATTACGGACATTGACGGAGTGCTATTTCTCAACGTGACGGAGCAGTCTGAATTCAGTAATACTTACTATTTCTATAAGATCACGAAAGAGGGCGATAACAAAATGGTGCTTTCAGCGGTGACCTCCAACATCAGAGAAAACTTCGAACCCGGAGATGCCATGAAAAAATTCTTTGCTGCCAACATGAAGAACAGTTATTTCTTCGACATCACAGACGAGACCTATTACAAATTAAAATAGTGGATTCCAATTCGGCGATCAGGGGATGATGTGATAGAAATGAAGCATTACCAATGTGGATGCAATGCAATAGACATAGAACGCCAGGGGTGCCAGAAGGGAAAATCTGTAGTTGGTAAACCAGTATCCCACGACGAATGTGATCGGAAGGAGCATAGTAAGCAATACCCATTTCAATACGAGAAAGTAACCAAGCAGCATGGCCAATATCATTGCAATCGCCATGATAAGAAAAACACTCTTGACACTTCGTGCTTTGTTGGAAGCCCTGTCGGCGAGGAACAAATAACGCGGCAGCGCCAGTGCGAAGGCAACAATAACCACAATGAAGAAAAGTGTCTCCGCCCATGAAAAGCTCGCGAAAAACCCTTGAATATCATAGGTAAAGACTTTTCTGAAAAGCACAAGATTATCCAATTCGTTGTTCCAGTATTTCCACGTCAGCCAATAGAGAAACGGCATTGAAAACGCCACCAAAGGCAGAAGGTGTTCGCGCCAATGAAACGAGCGCGTGACCAAAGTAGTGACCCAAAGTCCCGCTGCCAGAGCCAAATATGGGGGGAAAAACACTGCCGCCATTCCGAACCAGAAACCACATTCAAAATATTCGGCCAAAACGCGTGATTGCCGGAATACCTGCAGTTGGCGGTTGAGTCCGGCGAGGAGAAAAACATTGGCGAGCAAAAGCGGTATAGAAAGTTGAATGACACTTAAAACTGTTGCACTCATTGCGTACATCACAGCGGGAACGTAAACGGGGACATTGTAAAACTCATGACGGTTAAAAACAGCGTTACTGAAAAAAGCGCCGGTAATAATGAGCAATGCCGTCAGTCCCACCACTGCCTCCTTGCTCTGATAGACGAATTGAAAGATCTCATCTGCCGGAAAATCCAAGCGCAAAGGCACGAGTCCGGATTGCCAGGCCGCCGGCAACAATGCAGCCAACACCGTCACCGGAACGGCGATCAATGTATAGGGTTGATTAGAAGCAAGCGAGCGAAGAATCATATTCACATATTAATGACAACAAAAATGAACTCCAAAGGTTGAGCAATTGGATCATCCGATTAGATTTGCCTCACAATTTTTTCAACCATGAATCTTCAAAGCATTCTAAAGCCAATCATAGACTTCTTTCAATGGTCTTTTCACCACGTCTTAGAGCCTATGTCACATTGGTTCAACTGGGTTTGTATCGTGTTTGCCATCGTAGCAACCACGTATTGGCTCAACCGTCAGAAAAACTACAACCGCAAAGCGGCGCAGGACGGCACAATTGTTTAGAAAACGTATTCCATAGATATTTGAGGCTGTCAGGTTTGGCGGCCTTTTTTTTGTTGGTAGCGAGTCGATGGTATGGGTAGTGTTTCACATCACATAGTGATAAACAGATTTGCTCAGATGACCTTGCCAATTTTCCTCTGCGCAATAACCCAATAACGAGTAATGCCGATTAGACGAGTGTAATAGACCAATCTTTGCTTCGCCAGATTGAACTAAACACTTGTTATCCATCGGCATTTACCACTGTATGCTTTCTCAACCATTGGCCAGTTTTATAAATCACATTGGCATAACATTTCGCAGCGCCCTCAATACTCCCAATAGCACTTCCATCTACCAAATACCATCATGCTTTCACAAGAAACTTCTTCAAATCAAACCCAATATCCTTTCTGTAATTTTTACCGGAATATTGAATGAGTTCAGCGTTGCGGTATGAGCGTTCGAGAGCTTCATCCATATCACCGCCGAACGACGTAATAGAAAGGACTCTTCCACCATTGGTTACGATTTTCTCTTTTGAAAATTTTGTGCCGGCGTGAAAAGCAATGCTTCCTTTCACCAGATCCAGTCCTTTTATTTCCTTTCCTTTCTCAGGATTGCTTGGATAACCTTTTGAAACAAGCATCACGGTTGCCGCAGCGCGGTGATCAATCTCCACGTGTTGTTCCGACAAACTACCGGTAGCAGCGCCTTCAAGTAAATGAAGGAAGTCGCTTTTGATACGAGGTATCACCACCTCCGATTCCGGATCGCCCAAACGGCAATTGTATTCGATGACAAAAGGTTCGTTGCCGACCTTGATCAGTCCGAAGAAAATAAAACCGCGGTATCGGATGCCTTCTGCCCGCAATCCCTTCATAGTAGGTATGATAATCTGCGCGTCGATTTTGTCGAGAAATTCCGGTGTCATAAACGGAACAGGGCTAACCGCGCCCATTCCACCCGTGTTAAGTCCGGTATCACCTTCACCAATTCGCTTGTAGTCCTTCGCTGAGGGCAGCACCTTGTATGAGTCACCATCGGTTATGATGAATATCGACATCTCCACACCCTTGAGGAATTCCTCTATGATCACGCTCCTACTGGCTTCACCGAATTGACCGTCGAGCATGGTAGCAAGCGCTGTCTGCGCCTCCAGCAAATTCTCAATGATCAGCACTCCTTTGCCAGATGCGAGTCCGTCTGCTTTGAGAACGTATGGCGACTTCATGGTTGTGAGAAACTGTTCGCCTGACTTCAATGACGCTTTGGTAAACGTGGCGTATTTCGCAGTTGGAATGTTGTATTTCATCATGAACTGCTTGGCGAAATCCTTGCTTCCTTCGAGCCTTGCAGCGGAAGCGTCGGGTCCAATGACACCGATGCTTTTAAGATCTTTATCCTTCATGAAAAAATCAGTTATCCCATCCACCAATGGGCCTTCCGGTCCAACGACCACGAGTGTTATTTTCTTTTCGAGCACCAGTTTCTTGATTCCTTTGAAATCATTTACGGCCACATCAAGGTTAGTGGCAATGCCGGCTGTTCCGGCATTTCCCGGAGCGATATATAAATTCGTGAGGTGAGAGCTCTGAAGAATTTTCCAAGCCATTGCATGCTCTCTTCCGCCAGAACCTAGGATCAATACATTCATGGATAGGTAATAATATGTGAGGCAAATTACGGATTTTGACAAGCGCAATGCGAGTAGAAGTTGTAAACATGAGAGAGGGTGCGGATTAAAACATCAATGAAATTCTGTCGATTTCGAAACTGTGGTGCCCGAAACGAACGCAAAAAACGCAAGCATGCCGAACGCATTACCGAAAATTTAAAAAATGAGATGGAATATTTAAACCGACAAAATTTCAGATGATTTGCATCACGGAAAAACACATTGCGCCAATTCTCATGTGGCATTTCCATTTTGCCACTTGCAAAATGCCACATACAAGAATTTTGCTTCAATCTTCTCGTACATTTTGAGCAGGTGTCGAAATGTCATTGTCAAAAACGACAAAAAGTTTCCGCTGTGATGGAAGCCTAATAAAAATCAGAAAAAGAAATGATGACATTTTCATGGAGCGACCATTGATCCATCAAAAAAAACATTCTGGATAATTC
>JAYTMF010000475.1:0-2625 GCA_043728755.1 Flavobacteriales bacterium | reverse complement strand
GAGGATGAAATCGAGCAAGTCGTGAACGTATTCGTCTTTGCGTTCGCGCCCTAGTTTCAATCCACGGTTTTTCATTTCTTCCCTCACCATGGCAAAGTGTTTCATCTCTTCATCACAGATCCTTTGCATCTCGTCTACTACATCGGGATAGTCGTGAAATTTCACAATACAACTGATGGCATTGCTTGCGGCTTTTTGTTCGCATCATGCATGATCGTTAAGAATTTATTCGATGTCTTTTTCTACGATGTTGATCCATCGCGGGTCAGTTGGTAGTTTTAGACCCAGCATGACTTTTTGATTTTGTTGCATGGGGCAAAGATGCATGATTTGGCGAGCCGTTACGCCTCTTCACTCATCAAAAACACAGTGTTGAAAGGTGATCGTTTCAACCCATACAAACTTCCATTCATCCCTACATTTGTCTAAATGTATATTATCAATTGAAAAAAATAAAATCTAAAAAAGGCGATTTCAAACGTGATCTCCGCCACGAAATTCTCGACGTCTTTCACAAGCACCCGAACAAACCCCTCAACCATAAGCAAGTCGCAGCCGAACTAAGGATCACCGACAGTGGTGTGCGCACTCTCATTTTTGAACTACTCGGTACCGAAGTCGAAAACGGCAAACTCAAAGAACCGGAAAGAGGGAAGTTTGTGCTCGCTGAAAAATCAGCCGGTTCATCTATTGAAGGTGTGATTCAAATCACCAAATTCGGACGTGGGTTTGTTTCCATTCCGGGAGTGGAAAAAGATCTGGAAGTACAAAAAGGAAATACCGGTTTTGCCTTGTGGGGCGACACCGTCGAAATTCAATTCAACCCAAAAGCACGTAAGCCGGAAGCGCGTGTGATACGTGTGATCGAAAGAGCGCGAAAGAACTATGTTGGTATCATTGAGATATCAAAAGAGCATGCTTTCTTCACTCCTTCCGATAGTCACATACACGTCGACTTTTACATTCCCAAAGAACTCACCAACGGCGCAAAGAACGGCGACAAAGTGATTGCTGAAATAACGGAATGGACGCAAGCAGATAAAAAACCTTTCGCGAAAATTACCAAAGTACTCGGCAGGCCCGGATCGCACCAGGTAGAGATGCACGCGATCATCGCCGAATTCGGATTGCCTTATGAATTTCCGGAAGAGGTGATCGCCGATTCTGAAAAAATTTCTGTGGTCATCACGCCGGAAGAAATCAAAAAACGAAGAGATTTTCGCGACATCACAACCTTCACCGTTGATCCTTTCGATGCGAAAGATTTTGATGATGCACTCTCCTATCAAAAACTGGAAAATGGCAACTACGAAATCGGTATTCACATTGCCGACGTGAGTCATTATCTCCTGCCGGAAACTCTGTTGGAGAAAGAAGCATACTTGCGAGCCACTTCTGTCTACCTTGTTGACAGAACCATTCCAATGCTTCCCGAAAAGCTTTCGAATGAACTTTGTTCGCTTCGTCCAAATGAAGAGAAACTCTGCTTCTCCGCCGTGTTTGAATTGAGTGAAAATGCAGAACTCAGATCATCATGGTTTGGGCGCACGGTCATTTATTCTGATAGAAGATTTACGTATGAAGAAGCACAGGAGATCATCGAAACCGGTGAAGGCGACTATTCGAAAGAAGTACTTCATCTCGACAAGCTGGCGAAGATGTTGCGCGCTGAACGCTTCCGACAAGGCGCCATTGATTTCAATACGGAAGAAGTCAAATTCAAACTCGATGAGATGGGAAAACCGATTGGTGTCACCATCAAAAAAATGAAAGACAGCAATCAACTCATCGAAGAGTTCATGTTGCTGGCGAATAGAAAAGTGGGCGAGTTTATCGGTAAGAAAAAAGCCGGTGAGCAGGAAAAAACTTTTGTGTATCGCATCCACGACAAACCGGATGACGGACGTGTGCTTCAACTCAAAACATTTGTAAAGCACCTTGGATATAAAATCGGCAAAGCGCAGGACAAAGATTCTACGCGCCTTATCAACGATTTGATGGAGCAATTGAAGGGTCATGCGGAAGAAGATATCATCAAGCAAATGGCCATTCGCACGATGGCAAAGGCGGAATATTCCACCAACAACATCGGTCACTACGGATTGGCGTTTGAATACTACTCACATTTCACTTCACCTATTCGTCGCTATCCGGATGTGATGGCGCATCGCCTTTTGCAACATTATCTCGATGGTGGTAAAAGCGTGAATGCCAACGACTATGACGTGCGTTGTAAGCACAGTTCATTGATGGAGAAACGCGCATCGGATGCAGAGCGTGCGAGCATCAAATACAAACAGGTAGAATACATGCTGGAACATACCGGCGAAATTTTCGCTGGTATCATCAGCGGACTTACATCATGGGGCTTCTATGTGGAAGTGGGTGAGACGAAGAGTGAAGGCATGATCGCACTTAGAAATCTTTCCGATGATCACTACGAATTCAACGCCGACAAGTACATTATCCGCGGATTGCGCACAGGTGTTGAATTACACATGGGCGACAAGGTGATGGTGAAAGTGATGGGAGGAAATCTGAATCAATGGACGTTGGATTTTCAATGGGTGAGATGATGATACTTACGACTTTGAGCTCTGCGGAAATCGATTGACACCATTTGGT
>JAYTMF010000474.1:0-3773 GCA_043728755.1 Flavobacteriales bacterium | reverse complement strand
AATGTTGTAACGGTTGGATTGTTCGCTGTTTGATAGAGTTTTGTTTGTTGCAAATGAAATGATGTTGCAACAATTTAATTGTTCTGTATTAGATGAAGTTTTATTGTAAATGACGAATGTATGATTGCGGTGAATCACCAAATCGAAAATCACAAATGCTCTCCGTATCACTGCTCCTCCGTGCACTCTGCGTCTAAAATAGGATTTAGTGAAATGGACGCGCTTTGCACAACTGGCGCTCCCTGAACTCAACAACTCAAGAAATCATGAAATCAATAAATACATTCAGCGCAAGTCCCATGGACATCGCTTCGATTCAATCTATCGTTCGCGAAGTATGGCCTGTTGCGTATAAGGAGATGATCACGAAGGAACAAATTGACTACATGCTGAAAATGATGTACAGCGATGAATCATTGTTGCGACAAATGACATTAGAGGAGTGCGAGTTTATTCTTGCGTTGGATGATACAGGAGCTGTAGTTGGCTTTGCGAGTTATGGTGAAATCAAAGCACATGTTTTCAAGTTGCACAAACTTTATGTGTATTCGAATCAACAAGGCAAGGGAACAGGCAAAATGCTTTTGGATGAAGTGTGCGTGAAGTCCATAGAGCAAGGAGGAACAAGCATCGAATTGCAGGTGAATAAAAAAAACACGGCAAGAAAATTTTACGAAAACAATGGATTCAGTTTAAAACACGAGGCCATTTTTGAGATCGGAAATGGTTTTGTGATGGATGATTTTGTTCTGGAGAGAAGGCTGTGAAACGAAGGACATAGTTTTCGACGAACACTAAGAAATTCGGATTGATTTACGCACTTAATCAAGTATTCAATGCAAAATAAATATGTTGAATCAATATAGGTTTAAGGCTGCGGTAGAATCCTCTCCTCATTGCACCCATTAAAATCCATTTTCCATATTTCGTCCATCCAACCAATTTGTGTATTGTTGATTACCCTACGTATTCTTTTGGTGTACAGAATGAATTTACCATTGTCAGACACATCCATACTTACGATGTGTTTGTTATTGCAAGATTGTTTGATTTGAGTAACTGTGCCGGTTAAAATATTTAATTTAAAAAGGCCTTCGTCTTTAAGAAAGAGGCAATGCTGATTACCAGGCAGCCACTCAAAATTTGATATAATATCGTTATAATTTGTCTTCACATATTGCCAAATAAATTTTTCCGTTTTGGTATTTAGATCAAAAATCTTAACCTTGATTGTTGCAAATGGGCCATCAAAGAACGGCTGCAATCCAAGTACTTGATTTTCTTCATTTATGTCCATCTTGTTCACAACAACAGCAATTGAATCTAATGTCTCTCCAGCGAGATTCGCTATTCGGTGAATGTGATTATCGGAGCCGTTGTAAGTCCTTTAGTAGAAAAATCTTTTTCCATCGTTCAACCAATCCATTGGCGAATCGGATACACTCCCAGAATTGATCAAAAAATGATACATACTTCCATCCTCTTTGATCAAATAAATTTTGCCATAAGCCGTGGTGATGCTGATCCAGCCTGCCTTACCCCAGTTCAATGCAATGTATGCTGGGAACGGACTATTGACCATAAACACATCTTCATGCGTTATTGAATTATGCTTTCTTATAGTCCATTGCGGTATTCCCCCACCCGTAGGTGCGTACAAGTAAACGAATTCATCCGGATTGTTCGGATTTACTGACGGGCTTAGATATTGTGGCAAAACATTTCGAAACTCCTCAATTCCAAAAGGTCATGGAATCAAATTAAATTCCTGACAACTGTCTTCGTGGGCAATTTCAAGACAAACCTGTGGCGGCTCACTGGAAATTGTTTCCACTTGATGTTTACATCCATATGTTGCCAATAGCAACAATAGTTTAATGCTCAATTTCATCATTGCTTTGGGAATTTAAGTGAGGAAGAATGGCTATTGGTAAGCAGTTGCAGAAGGTAGATGCCCGAACTCAAATTTTCTACTGATATCGAAACAATGGCGTCCGAAACGTTTAAAAAAATAAGAGAAAGAATTTTAGTATCTCAAATTATCTTTGAGTTGAACAACAAAAAAACCTTCTCTTATGACAAATATAACTTTGTTTTCTCAAATCATCTCCAAGTTAGAGTAAGTGGCTGCTTTTTTCGACAGGTTGTAAATATAATATTTGATTTTGAAATTTGCCGAGGATGTTTTCAAATTGCACAAGCTCTACGTGTTGACCTCGCAACAAAGGAAGGGAACAGGGAAGTTGTTGATGGATGAAGTGTGTGGGCGATCGAAAAATGGCGGCGGAATTTCCCTGGAGTTACAGGTAAACAAAAAAAACATCGCGCGAAAATTCTACGAGAAAAATGATTTTGTGGTGGAGAGTGAATTGCAACTCGATATCGGAAATGGATTCATCATAGATGATTATGTGATGAGGAAAATGTTGTGAGAGTAGCAATTTTTCATCCTCTCAATTCAATTCTGAATGTTGTTCCGTTCCCAACTTCGCTTGATTTCACATATATCTTTCCTTCGTGATAATGCTCTATGATGCGTTTCACCAGTGAAAGTCCCAATCCCCAACCTCTGCGTTTAGTTGTGAATCCGGGTTGGAAAACAGTCTTCCATTGATTTTTCGGAATGCCTTTTCCTGTATCTGTCAACTCAATGCACACGCGATTTTTTTCTTTGAGAATGTGCACCGTAAGCCTGCCGGTTCCTTCCATAGCATCCACCGCGTTCTTCACAAGATTTTCGATTACCCAACCGAATAGCGGCGCATTGAAATGTGCTGTCAATGTTTTGTCTTCGGTTTCAATATGGAAATGTACTTTGTCCGAAACGCGGCTGTGCAAGTAGTCAAGAGATTGTTGCATCAATTCATACACATTTTCTTCCGTCAACTCTGGAACAGAACCGATCTTGGAAAACCGATCCGTAATGGTGTTGAGTCGGTCGATGTCTTTGTTCAATTCAACAATGGAAGAAGGATCAACACCCTGCGATTCGAGCAACGCACTCCACGCCATCAGCGATGAAAGTGGGGTGCCCAATTGATGCGCCGTTTCTTTCGCCATACCCACCCATACCTGGTTTTGTTCGGCCTTTCTGAAAGTAGAAAAAATGAGATAAGCAGCCAGCAAGAAGACACCGATGAGTATCAATTGAAAAACCGGAAACATTTGAAGTTGCCGCAACACTTCCGAATCTTCATAGAAAATAAATTGTCGCCCTTGACCGGGAAGGATCACCTCGATTGGCGCATTCGTATTGCGCATCTGTTGCAGTTTAACTGCGAGCAACTCTGGCGTTGCGAACTGCGTTGAATCCAGGTTGCCGTTTTTCAACACGATCTTTTGCGTGCTGTCTGTAACGATCACCGGCACCGACGCCGAATTGATCACCGTTTCGGAGATGAATGAATGGATGAGGTCATCCATCGTCTCTTGCAGTCGTGTGAACAATCTACTGTCATCATAGTAAATCGTTTGTCCAACTTCAGTGAGATGGATGGGCTCATTTTTTTTCTTGACGGCTTGATAAAGTGAGTCGATGTATTCAGCATCGTTTTCCTTTCCCGGTGGAAGGTTGACGCTATTCCAAAGCTTGCCGTTTTCGTCATATATCAAAACAGGAATCGTTGTATTCTCCCACAGAAATTGAGTGATGAATGTGAAGTCACTTTCGTAATTCGGATCGGAGATGATGTTGTATGCCGTACCGAGTAAGTCCGCTTTTTTTCGCTCCTGATTTTTTAGTTGATCGAAAAGATTCTGCGTAAAGTTCACCA
>JAYTMF010000473.1:0-3821 GCA_043728755.1 Flavobacteriales bacterium | reverse complement strand
CATGTAAAAATGAATTAAGCATAACAAAAGTCACGCATGCGTCCAGAATCATCCGTTTGCCGCTCCTTGACCATGTTTATTCCGCAGAACAATGTTCGCTTATCAAAGTAGGTAAGTGGAGAATGTCCTGAAAACTTTGCCGGAAAATAAGCATGAATTTTGCAATGTGGAAGAATGTGAGCCATGATGAGGTATGGTGAAATGCGCGGAAGGGCCGGATTTCGTCGTTTTGCAAAGCGTAGGCACAACAACACTGTCGCAATGCCAGTATTGAGTTCAAGTGTGTTCATGAGGTAATGTCGATGCAGGGACCATGTAAGAATAATAGGAACATCATACATCATTGCATAGTCTTTCTGATCTTTGAAAATGTGACCAAAGATGGACAATGTTGTAGTATCGATTAGAACAAAATCGATTGTTCGCATGTCAAAGCCGTCGATAAAACTTGACATTTTTTCAAACCAGGGATATGCGTTTTCAATGAATGCGGCAAAGTTCCATTTGTATAAAAATAGAGTGCTCGTGTGAACATGAGGTTTGGTGCGGTATGTTTGCATGCGAACCACATTGCTCATATTGGATGGAACCAAAAGTAGAGTACGGGATGTTGGATCATACATTCGACGAGGGTTGAAGCAGCACATTAATAAAAAAATGAAATAATGTTGTCGAGGTTCGAGGCGCATGCCATGCAGTTCAAATTCGCGACAACTTTTATCTCTCAATCCCATTGGATACGGATCATAACTGTCCACCGGTTCACAACTACAGATTTGTAGAAACGAGGTGGACGCCAAAAAATAAATTAAAGAATCCATAAGTTGCGGAATGGTACATGATCTGATTTCATATTCTGTAAAGTGTCCGACGCATGTAGTAATTTTGCGCTTTTCGTAAGGACGTTGAATTTTTCCATGTCGCATTAAAATTGCGCATGCGATTGAAGCAGATGATTGCGTCAGGTTCCATTCATCCTCGGCATGCGATTGTAGCATACTAAAATTTTCGCTCAGTGATAAACGTCCGTCTTCAGCGCATGGTACATGGTGACTGGCCATGGTGAAAAAAATGACGTTTATTTTTAAAAAACATGGTCATATGTTTCATCACTGCCTCTTATTTGCCCGCAGTTTGCAGTTTACATGTATGTAAATTATTAAAAAGCATGAAAAAAGTAAAAAATAATGAAAAATCATGGTTTCATTCGCGCGGTTTGACGTGAGCGCAACCGGCTTCATCAAAAGTAATGGTGGCGCGTCGCATTCGACGTTGCGGAATGGAGAAAGTATCTTGGAAAATATCACGTCCTTCTTCGCCCGGAAGAAAAAAAGTATGTGAAATTGAATTGACTGGTAATGAATTCACTGCTATTGATGGTCTAGCCCGTAATGGGCGAGCAATATGAACAACTGGTGAAGCATCCACGTAACGACGTTTTAATGAAAGTGGTGGCGGACAATAATCTGCCGCCGCTAGCGTGTCGTCATCTTCATCTATTGCAAGGTCGAATAAAGATGACGTGCTAGCCACATGCGTTTCGTCAAAGGCGCCAATTGGAAGTGAGCTCATGAGCACAAGCGGGATGGGCGGTGTAAACAAAAATGAAATGGAATCCGTGTTCGGATCACTCGTTTCACTTTGAAGCATTAAGAATGAAGTTGGCAACCAGCGATCGAATGAAATGACATGGTATGAAAAAAATGGTTCACGTATGATAATTTCCGCCGGACATTTTGCAAAAGCGCGATTTCGGGTATGCATTGCATCCGACGAGGCGAAAATTCCAATCGCGCTCGATGGTGTCGTCGGACCATAAGAATAAACTTGCATTGGACGTTTACCTTCTTCCAAAAAATTGCGTACTGAAAATGCTAGTGGTTGATCTCTGATAAGTTGGTCGTGTGGAATGATCAATGTACTTCTTCTTCCATAGTAATCTTTGTCAGCAATCCTCAAACATGGAAGCCATTTATTTGGTAAAAGTACAGCTGTTCCATTCAAAACGCGAACGGTAGGTTTTAATCGCGGTGTTATTTCATCTGGTACAATTGCAGTAGAATATTTCGTCGACTGAGCAATAATGACATGCGTTTTCATTGTGGGATCATATGTTTCATCTTTGAGATCGCGAATTGTACCGCTCCCGCTGCGAAAAACTAAACCGGCGGAGGCAAAATCCAAGCTCTCGCCGAATTCCGGTGCACCCGGTAACACGGTGAGCTCTTCGTCAAACGTCACCGAGTCCATGGTGGTGGGAAAATGAAAGCAAAAAAAAAATAAATTCTAGTTGTAAAATTCGGTAATAAACGGGCGTAAATACGGGTACAAGTCGGGCAAATAAACTGTAAAAAAAAATAATATGTATGGGTAGATGGTAAAAACTGTTCATTTTTTCTGGGCACGCCGTGGTCAACGTTCAGTACAGAAATGAAGTTTTTTGCAAAGGATAGGAAAAACAAACCGGCAATTCCGTTTTACTTTGATGTCATTCAGGATGCTAGCGATCACATTGAACGATGGATATGGACACGACATTCCACGATAAAGATGGTTGCATCTGTTCAAATTGAACGCGCTGGCGGGGTGTCAGTGTACGATGGCGATCTTTTTTTGGAGTATTGGATTCGAATTTGGAACAGGATCGATTTTGAGATTTTCAATTATTTATTAAAGGCATCTACACAACGATCTGGAGCGCATGCAAAGATTATGTGGCTCGATGTTACAATGAGTCGTGAAGATGATGTGATGACGACACGACCATGTCCAACTTTATCAATTTCTTCTGAAAATTTTTACATAAATTGGTCTCGCGAAGATTTTCAAGTTGGTGTTTCTGACATTGTAAATGAACGAGTGGCACGTATTTCTTTCCCATTTTTAATTCAAGCAATGACGATGATGTTGAATGGAGAAGAGCAATCAAGCTATCGTCGCATGGAACGCTTTTCATCACCCATCAACGTTTTAGGTTTTGTTAATGAATACGGCGTTGCTGCATTTCTTCGCGCAGGTGTTAGCAACGTTTTGTTTATGTTTTGGTCAAAGGGTACAATCGAGCGTGATACAACGAGTGATCCGACATTACGTTCGCTGGCGACCAGTCAACGCGTCGGAATTAGTCATCATTTTGACGAGGACGGACCGGGTTCGCGTCACATTCATGGTGGAGCAATTGAACGTTTTCACTTTAATTATGGAATACGACAACACAAGCATCACTTACGCATGCAACGACTCAGGGAGGATAACGCGTATAGTAAACTCGACAATGTTACCGAATTGCGTCGCATAATGCCGAGCGTACGTTTTAATCCGTCCAACTTGATCTTCATAAAAGGTGACAAGCTCGTCATTAACTTGAGCATGGCGCTGACGGTTTTGGTAGAACTTTTCGCCGGCGCTGGGTTGGATGGAAGTGACAGTTTCGTTGAAGCTGAAGGTGAAGATAACTTTTTGACCGGGAGCATTTTTGACGCTGATGGACGTGGTATGCGAGAGACATTTCAGCGCAAAATGAGCGATCCATGGTTAAGTTGGCAGGTTGAAGAAGAAGAAGCAATTGAAACGGACCTTTTACGCGATTTTACAAGAAGAGCAATGCCATCTCTCGATGACTATGTCGAACAACTTGGCGACATTGGGTTTGGCGAAACTGAGGAAGGCAAAGAAAAAAGTGCAATATTTTTGTACATTACGCGACTATACCTCAACATGAGTCAAAAATCACTCATACCTCTTCCGGAAGAAGTTGAAGCGACCGAAGGGACGGACATTGATGAAGTTTTACGCATGGTAGAGTTGGCGGATGAATCAAT
>JAYTMF010000472.1:0-1718 GCA_043728755.1 Flavobacteriales bacterium | reverse complement strand
TCGCCAGATTGAACTAAACACTTGTATCCATCGGCATTTACCACTGTATGATTTCTCAAACATTGGCCTGTTTTATAAATCACATTGGTATAACATGGCGATGGATGTTGTCATTGCTGTCATCGGTCGTGCTACATCACTTTCAGTTTGGCAAATTTCAACAACAGCTGCTTTTGACCTGCTGAAGGAAAGAAAATGGTGGCCTTGAGATCCGGTGCGTTGCCCTCCACGGTAAGTACTTTTCCTCTACCGAATTTCTCATGCATCACTTCAATTCCGGTTTGAATTTCACCGGCATCTGCAAACGATTCCATGCCTTCCGGTTGTGTGGCCGGTCTCACATTGAGTTTGCGGAAATTCTTCGGTGGTGCAAACGGAGTGACCGGTACATTTGGTTTTGGTAGTGTGCGACTTGGTGATTGGCCAACAGGGTAGTCTGCTTTTGATTCACGATTGTAAAATCCTGAGCGGGCACTACTGAAATCAGCTTTCGGTGTTGCGGGTTTTTCTGTCATGGGAAGTTCTAGGTATTGTTCATCGATTTCTTCAATGAATCGTGATGGTTCGCAATATTGCAATTGACCCCATCTGTAACGTGTCAAAGCATAGGATAGCGTGGCTTTTTTCTCTGCTCTTGTCAAAGCGACATAAAACAACCTTCGCTCTTCTTCCAGTTCTTCTCTGGAATTGATACTGAGTTGTGACGGAAAGAGATTTTCTTCCAGACCAACGATATACACGTAAGGAAACTCGAGTCCTTTCGCCGAATGTATCGTCATCAAAGAAACTTTTCCTTCATCGCTGTCATCTACTTTTTCGATGTCTGTAAGCAGCGCAACGTCTATAAGAAAATCACTCAAGGTATTTATCTTGTCCGGAAATTCAGGGTCCAAGCGATCGCTGAACTCTTTCATTCCATTGAGCAATTCCTGGATATTCTCGTAGCGGGAAACACCTTCGGGTGTGCGGTCAGAATAAAGGTCCTTGAGAAGTCCGCATTCGCTTGCGATCTGATGTCCGAGGTCGTATGCGTTCTTTGTTTCGAGCTGCGTGGCGAAACTTTTTACCATGATCACAAACTCATTCACCTTGTGCATAGTGCCGCCGCTAAGACCTGTTTCATGGGATCGATCGATCATCTCCCAAATACTAATCTCCCGTTCTGCTGCACCAACTACCAATTTGTAAATCGTTGCATCTCCAATGCCCCGCTTAGGATAATTGATCACACGCTTCATTGACTCTTCATCATTGTGATTACACGTCAGGCGGAAATAGGAAATGAGATCTTTGATCTCTTTGCGTTGATAAAAACTCAATCCGCCATAGATCTTATATGGAATATTGAGTTTTCTCAATGCTTCCTCGAAAGAACGACTCTGAGCATTGGTGCGGTATAGTATACCGAAATCATTCGGCTGCGCGTTTTCTTCTGCTTTGGTGGAATAGATGTGATTGGCAACGAAATTTCCTTCGTCATTGTCTGTCGAAGCGCGATGCACCTTGATCATTGAACCTTGATCGTTGTGCGTCCAAACTTCTTTCTTGATCTGATCTTTATTCTTCGATATAACGCTGTTCGCGGCTTCTACAATCGTCTTCGTACTCCTGTAATTCTGTTCGAGTTTATAGAGGGCAAATTCCGGATAGTCTTTTCTGAAGTTGAGAATGTTCTGAATATTCGCACCGCGAAAAGCATAAATACTTTGTGCATCATC
>JAYTMF010000471.1:0-1330 GCA_043728755.1 Flavobacteriales bacterium | reverse complement strand
TGCGATTGTCAATCAGTTCGTACTGTTGCTGGATTCGAATCTGAATAGAAGTATTTTCAGCAGGCTCGGCAATTACATTTTGAAGCGCATATCCATTTGTGTTGATAAATAATTGGCCTTTCATACCCTCGAAATTTTTTCCTTTCCGGGGTTGAAAGGAGATAGTATAGACCGTGTCAGTATCAATGAATGTTGAGTCTTCAAGTATGAAGAGGTATTTCGAGATTGCTTGCTCGGCCAGTGGGCTCATATAGGTTACGCCAAGAAGATCGACAGATTGCCCATAGAATGAAAAGGATTGCAATTGCGTTCCAAGTAGAAAAAATTCTGTTGTCTTTAATCCGGAAACGCGATTGGCTATGATGGTCTCTTCGCTTTTATCCGGGGGGTAAAATTTACGTTGCGTCGCGCTTTCCATCATGAACAGATATTGATCGCTCAGGAATTTGTAGGCCTCTTGTGTAGACGAATCAAGAGCAGCGAATTTTGCGCTGTCGGCCATCGTGGTTGAATCCGGATTGGCACCAAATACGAGCTTGTTGTAACTGTCGTAGGTAAATGCGATATCACTTTCGGGATTGTTGATCTTCCTTCGTTCAATGACCTTTGTCATGATGCGCTCCGCAGGATTCACACTCGGTCGAATGACAATTTCATTCAGTAAATTTTCTTTTTCTTTTAAACGAACAGTTATGAATTCATCACTTGCATATTTTGTATTCAGCGACTCGTAGCCAACTAGATTCATCAGAACGACTGATGACGTGTCGATCATTGTCAATGCAAAGCGACCATCAATGTCGGAATAGGTTCCATTTACACTGCCTTGCTCTACAATGGAGACAAAGGCAAGCGGCTCCCGCGTTTTTTGGTCCAACACACGGCCATTATACGTTTGCGATTGTAGGCTGCCACAGGCGGCAAACACAACAAATAGAATGATGATCTTGTGATTATGAAAGGGCATAAAAGAATTTCATTATGGATGGACGAAGATGAACATAGATGGTTACACAACAATCAGAATACTTTTGTACGATGCTATCGGCACGGTCAAAAGACAGAATGAACTACTTGAGCAAGTTGTCAGGTAAAAAGGTGCTCAACATTTTACGCGTTTATTATTCATTCTATTACAGCAGAATTACCAAGAGAACTGCGCATCCGGCCATGCCAATCAGCATTAGCGTCGAACCTACCACAGCTTGTAATCTTGGCTGTCCGGAGTGCCCTAGCGGACTGAAAATGTTCACCCGAGAAACAGGTAATATTCGCAAAGAAGATTTCCTTGCATGGCTGGAGCAACTCGCACCCTTTGTCACTTACGTGA
>JAYTMF010000470.1:0-5017 GCA_043728755.1 Flavobacteriales bacterium | reverse complement strand
GCATGATTACTATATTTGAAACTCGCTAACCACCGTCAACAAAAGGTCAGAAAAATTTTGCGGAATTCTGGATGATGGTTTAGTCGGACAACAATGTTTGATTATGACTAACTTTTAAAAACTGTTTTGGAATGGTTTCTCCTTTTATTTGCGTCATGAATCGCCTTGTCTGCTGTCTTTTGGTTTCGACATTTTTCGCAACACAAAATGTTTGTGCTCAGTCAAAATCATATCGCGCAATTATCGAACTCGGGGCGGGTTCTACTCAGTACAATGGTGAATTGGGGAATGATTTCTTCGCGTTCAAAACAACCAATCCATTCAGTGTGATTCGATACTCAAGGTATATAAGCGAGAGATTTGATATTCGGGCAGGGATGCTATTCGGGTCGCTAGGTTTTAAAAGTGCCATCAGCAATTCTTTTGATGTCGACTTCTTCAATTTCAATTTCGATTTGAAGTTTAAATTTATTAAGAAGGATGATACCAAATGGTCTCCATATGTTTTTGTTGGACTTGGAATGAATCAATTCAGCAATCTTGTTTTGTTGAATCAGCAAGGTGATGAAATTGATTACGACGTGGATGGAAGATTTATTTCCGCGACAGATCAACAAGGTTTGAAACCGATTCTTTCGGTCGGTGCAGGAATTCAAATTCATGTTGCGGATAGAATTTATGTGAATCTTGAAGAGCGTTTTCTATTTCCACAAACTGATGCGCTTGACGGCATTCAGCGCGGAACAAGTGACAACATGGTTCAACATACCATTGGTGTTGGCTTTGGATTATCGCCACTCACAACACCCGTTGTTGATAGGAATCCATAGATGGAATAGCGACAAGTTATTTTAAACGGAAATCGTCATGTTGAATCGCTTGCACATGTCTGGGCAATCCATAAATATATTAGCACCTGAACTTTTCAAATTATGCCATACAACCACTTACTTATCGAGACTGTCGATCGTGTGATGACCATCACACTCAATCGGCCCGCGCAATTGAATGCGCTCAACAGCGAGTTGATTGACGAACTGAACAAGGCACTTTCACTTGCTGATGTGAATATGGACGTGCGCGTCATCATCATCACCGGTGCCGGCGACAAGGCTTTTGTGGCGGGTGCCGACATCAAAGAATTTGCTCATTTTGATATAGATGAAGGTCGCCTGCTGAGTGCGCGCGGACACAAATTGCTTTTCGATTTTACAGAGAATATGAGCAAACCGGTGATTGCAGCGGTGAACGGTTTCGCACTGGGTGGCGGACTCGAACTGGCTATGAGTTGTCATATCCGTGTAGCATCAGATAATGCGAGACTTGGACTACCCGAAGTTTCACTCGGTATCATTCCCGGCTATGGCGGAACGCAGCGTTTGTCGCAATTGGTTGGTCGTGGAAAGGCGTTGGAAATGATTACTACAGCAGCTATGATCAATGCAGAAGAAGCACTCAAATGGGGACTTGTAAATCACGTTGTGCCACTTGTGGAGTTGCTCGCAAAATGCAATGAAATAGCTCAGAAGATTGTGAAGAATTCTCCGGCAGCTATCAAGTCTGCAATACGCGCGGTGAACTCTGGATACAACGTGGGTATGAATGGATATGCTGCAGAGATTCGCGAATTCGGAAAGTGTTTTGGCACCGAAGATTTCAAAGAAGGCACAACTGCTTTCATGGAAAAAAGAAAGGCGGAATTTTCGGGCAAGTAATCGATGATCAGGATGAAATGCTTTACGCTCATAGTTGCATGGATTTTTTCTTCTTCGGTATTGGCTCAATTGAATGGCCGCGAGGTGAGCAAGCTCGACGAACTTTTTCTTTCCAGTTTCGAGAAAATGGATTTCCAATGTCGCTTCGAATCAATAACGAAGCATCTGGAGTGTGATCCGACCAATCCGCGGAATAGGAATAATACCGATTGGACAAGTGTTTAGTCCAATCTTTGCTTCGCCAGATTGAACTAAACACTTGTAACCATCGGCATTTACCACTGTATGATTTCTCAAACATTGGCCTGTTTTTTAAATCACATGGGTATATGAACGGCGCATAGGTTGATGTCAGGACGGCCCAAACTTTTCACCATTATGATCTCACCTGTATTCGTGAACTTGAGGAAAAATGCGAGGAAGGAAAACCGAAAGTGAATACCTATTTATCGAACCCATATTTTGAAAATAAAAGTCATCAATAATTCCAATCACGCATTGCCTTCCTACGAGACATCGCACGCAGCAGGCATGGATCTACGAGCGAATCTCGATGAAGATATTGTCCTGAATTCTCTCGGTCGAGCTATGATCCCCACGGGACTTTTCATTGAGCTTCCCGCAGGATTTGAAGCGCAGATTCGGCCACGCAGCGGACTTGCTGCTAAGCAAGGAATCACGGTTCTCAATTCTCCCGGAACAATCGACGCTGATTATCGTGGAGAAATAAATGTCATCCTTGTGAATTTATCTAAGGAATCTGTCACGATAAAGGATGGCGATCGTGTTGCACAGATGGTTATCGCAAAACATGAAACGGCTGAATGGCAAGTAGTAGAAAGTCTTGGAGAGACGAGTCGCGGTGCCGGTGGATTCGGTAGTACAGGAAAGAAATAATCAGCGCAAACAAAAATCCAATGATTTATACCGATTTGACAAGTGTAATAGTCCAATTTTTGCTACGCCAGATTGAACTAAACACGTGTATCCATCGGCATTTACCACTGTATGATTTCTCAAACATTGGCCTGTTTTATAAATCACATTGGTATTAGAATCCGCTTTCAATGCGTTGGATATTTTTTATATCACCTAGCGGAAGGATTTTTTTGAAATAGATATTCAACCTTTTAATTGAGTTTAGTTGGTGATTTTATGCTTTTTATTCCATGGATTTAAAAGGCGTATGGATTGCAATATTCTTATTCGGAATAATGTTCATGCCGGCGTTTCCTACACAGCGAATTTCTTTGTTGGGAATTCAGCAAACAGCTGAAGGATAATTAACCAACCCATAGAACAAAGAAATGAAAACGAAATTTTTACTTTTAACGTTCATCTTTATGATGATCGCTTTTTTCTCCTGCAAACACGAGAAGATCGAAGCCGGAGTGGAGAATACTGTGAATAGTATGCTTCCCGACGTTCGCAATGGAAGACTCTATTTTGCAAGTATTCCAGAACTCAAGAAATATTATCTGTTTCTTTCGGAAAGGATCAGGACTTTTGATGGCAGCGACTTTGAAAACGCGGACGACATGCTATTGTCAATTGAAAAACAAGGAGGATATACTTCCCTTCGATCGGTATTGAGCTCGGATTTAACCTCTTCGAATCGAGATTCACTCCCAGACTTTATTCTTGATGATATCCGGGAATCTATTTTAAATGAATACTATGAAGTTCAAGTTGCAGAATTTGTTTATGTGTATATGAGTGAGAATCAGGTTTACAAAATTCCGCTGTCAAATGCACAAGATATTGCATTGTTGAGAGAAACGCCAAAGGGAAATGACCTTTTAAACCTTCTAACTAAAATTGAACCCGATACGGAATTGTCTTCAAAGCTCATGTGGATAACGGGCTTCCGGGATACTTATGAAAATTGTCAATTGAATGCAGCCTTGTCGTACAATGCCTCCCAATGCCAGCCATTGGTGCGCAATTTCAGTGGCGAGGCCAATTTGAATATGGACGATTCAATTGGAAATACAGTTACTGCTATTTGTATGGGAGATTACGCTATCCATTTTGGTGATGGTTCGCCAGTGTTGGTTTTACATAATGTTTGGACAACAGCGTTTTCACACACTTACCCCGGGCCCGGAGATTATCAGCTCACGGTGTATTTTACATATACAAATCCTTGCGACGATATTTCAGAAATGACCGTGACTTTGACGGATCCATCCAATAATTCAGTACATATCTCCGGCTCAGATTGTGCCAACGTGAGCCTTTCACAAGTATTTCACGATGAGTCAAACAATAAACGTATGACTTCTGAAGCGTGGGTGCGACATGATTTTTTAGGGGAACATCAAGGCGCAACAACAAAATCATATGAGTGGAAATGGCAATTTGACCACTATACATGGCGACCCGAAAATGCATATGTGAAGGCTGAAATAAACTGGCACTTTAGAAACAATATATGCGAGGATGTTGGCGATCCTATATGGGCTAGTGGACTTGAAACCGACATTTGCAATACATGTGATTCCAAGCGAGCTTGCCGCACGCATTCTGGTGATGGAGACTTATCCATAGGAAATCAAGAAGTGTTCTCTTCTCATCGGGTGGTGAATGAAGGCATTGTTCTTGATAGACAGATTACTTTTGGCATTTGTAATTGAATATACTACGTCGCAAAATCACTTATCTTAATTAAAATGAATCCTATGTGTAGAAATCAAAACCTGAATCAATTTCGCTTCTTTGTTCTTGGATGCTCCTTTCTAATCGTACAAACATTGTCCGGACAAGAAGACCCATCGAAGTATGCCTTTTATCTTAACCTTGAGCCACTCGACATGACCATAATCAAGAATGTGGAAGATGTGGTTTCTACTCCCGGAAATGCTTTCGAGTATAAATCCAAATTGACCCACAATGCCTCGGTGGATTTCATGCGGAAAGTGGGGAAGAACAGCGCCCTTGGTTTGGGTGTTGGAACCTCCGGATATTCAAGCACATTCGAAATGGATTATCAAATACCGGTGTCCGCAACGGAGATGAAGGTCTTGCACAATTCCCGATCTTTTAAAACCTTTAAACTAGGTCTTGATGCTGTTTATCGATGGAACTTCAAAAAGTTTGTGTTCAGCATTAAACAAGGTATATACAATAGCGTTGGTCAGAAATATTTGCCGGCAGATCAAAATCAGGCAGTGGATTTTTCACAAACGATTGGAACAACTTCTCACAATATGTCATACGATATTTTGGAAGGAACATATAAAACCCAACAGGGATTATGGCAGGCAAGAAGCTTCATTGGTGTGCAATATGCCGCTTCACCA
>JAYTMF010000469.1:0-7742 GCA_043728755.1 Flavobacteriales bacterium | reverse complement strand
GCGGACAGATCTGTAAGTGATGATCTGCAGGATGTAAAGAATTCAATCTACAATCGCGCAGCATGTTTGGAGCGCAAAATAGAAATTGAATCCATTGAGGAAATTCGATCCACGGCGAGAAAAGTGGAATTGAAGTTGGATTCAGATCACTTCGATTTTGGAAAGATCAATAAGTACGATAATGTTCATCATACAGTCGTTATCAGCAATGTGGGAAATCTTCCAATGCAAGTTGACAGTGTCATTGCCGAGTGTGGTTGCACAGTGCCGAAATTGGACAAGACATTAATTCTTCCCGGCGAAACTGCCACTCTTGATGTTGGGTTTTCTCCCTTTGGAAGCAAAGGGCATGTTACAAAGCATCTTACCATTTACGTTGCTGGTGAAGCACCGAAGGTGATCACTTTCAGTGCGGAAATTGAGAAGTGAAAATGCTTATTGACAAAGACAACGCCCCACAAAAATGCGAGGCGTCATCATCAGAAGCGTTTCAGTTTCCTATCGCTTCCTTTCTTAACCAAACAAGTATTACTAAAGTCGGGCGACAACGATTCTAGCGGAAGCCCATTTTTCATTGATCCAGGCTTTAAGAAAATAAACACCCGTTGGATAGTCGTTCAATTCAATTCTTACCAAAGTTGAAGGCGGAGTGAGGCGTTGAATGATTTTTCCGGAATTGTCTGCAAGAAAAATTTCTTTTACTTGTTCGCTTGTTTCAGCCCACACATAATCCGTTGCCGGATTGGGATAACATTTCAAAGTGAATATTCCACTAGTGATTGGAGTGATCGGTTCGACGGCGTTTTGAAGTGTATCACTTGAGATAATAGGAAGCAAAGTGGAGATGGATGCGGTGTCGCTCACTTCCTGCAAATTGATAAATTCCTGCACGTTGCAATCAGGCACAAAAAGATATTGATCAATGATTCGAAGCAATAGCGCATTGAGTGTTTCTACTTCGTATTTGTCGGTGCTCGGTGCTGTATGTGCGCCTCCAATTCCGCTGTGATCGGTGAGGAATGCGTATGTTCCGTTTGTGCCAAGCGCACAACAACGCATGAGGTATTCCAAACTTTTATCCTGATCGTAACCACCACCACATGCCACCAATGGAATAATTCGGATACCTTTTTCAGCCGCTCGTTTCACATAGTGATTCATTTTGTCTATGAAAGTTTTGTCAGCATGCGGTGGCGCGTCAAGAACCAAGAACATTAATCGAGCGCGCGCTCTTGTGCTCCAGGATAAGTTATCGATACTTTCTGCGAGTGCATCGTCCACTGCTTCCGGTCCATCACCACCACCATCGGCATATTGTTGTGCTATGAAATCATTCGTCACGTTCACGTCAGAATTGAAAGCGGATTTTCTCGTTAGATATGTATCTCCATGATCTCGATAAAACACCGATCCTAAGCGCATTTGAATGTCTTTGTGTTTGCTTTTTACTTTGTTGATGACATCCACCAATTCTGCCTGTAGGTAAGAAATTTCTTCACCCATACTACCTGTTGCATCCACGGTGAACAGCACATCCATTACTTCCGGAATATCACAAGCTGTTTGCAGTTTAAAAGTGTTCACACCGCTATCGATCATTTTAGGATGCTCAATCTTTTGTGTACGTCCATCGTATTTCACACGAATGAAATCCACTTTTTGTTGAGCGACTTCATTGTCGAATTGATTCCATAATTCTCCTTTACCTGTGTTGTCTGTTTTTGTATTCCAGATGACATCGCCGTTTTTTGCAACGAGTTCCAAGGAGCAATCTATAATCGGTGCGTTTTTGTCAGATTGCACGCTAACTGTATATCGTCCATTTGGATTCATTCTCCAGATTTCTCGATATGCCTTCAATTCTGAATCGACGATGTCTTCCCACATTTTCCATTTCTGAAAATCGTTGATTTCACCTGCTGTGAGTTTTCCTGCGAGATTTGGATTTACTTTCGAACTTGAGGATGGAGCTGCTCCTTCAACAGTTACTGCTTTGGTTTCTTTGCGCACACCTATATAATCAGCTTCATACTTTCGATCATGCACTTTGGACTCCCGTATTTCCAAATCAGTTGAAATACGAGTTTTGGTAGCGGCTTTATCTAACGCCTTAACCTCTTCAACCTTCCATGCGGTTGGCGTAACGTCGTGTATCGGTCTGGTCGGGCTTTCCTCACTGATGCTGATGGTTGAAAGTATTCGTGAATCGGAACGATTTATAGGTGCCACCGAGAGTTCATCGTTATTCACTTTTTCCATGGGCACCGGCGTTATTGAGATTTCATTTTCTTCAATTGATTTGATTTCCTTCATCGGTGTAGATATAGTTTTTATTTCTTTGGTTCGCTCTTTCTTCTCGGTATCCATATCTAGCTTCTCTTCCGTGAGAGGAGGTTTTGTTTTTAATGACTCTTCAGCCTTTGTTGAAGGATTTGTTTTCTGCACATTATTCGTATTGCATGAAGCTATGAATAATAGAAGGATGTAAGCACAGAGTGCGATCGAGTTTAGAGAATTGCTTTTCATAAAAATTCAATTGAATGGATGAATAGATTTTGTGAATGCTTCTATTATACCGATTGGACAAGTGTAATAGTCTAATCTTTGCTTCGCCAGATTGAACTAAACACTTGTATCTATCGGCATATACTGCTTTATGATTTCTCAAACATTGGCATGTTTTATAAATCACATTGGTATTACAGGACAATCCACGATAGGTTCAATCTGGGAGAAAAAAATACGGTTACATGGATTCAACATTGAATCACATTCGGAATTATGCGTTAAGAGTAGGAGAGGTCAATGATCGCGAAAATCACGGAGTACATTGACAAAGGAATTTATTTTAACCGGAGGGGAAGAAACGATATCAACTCGCGGAAGTTCGGCGTTGAATTTCGTCGCGGATTCGCGAAGCACGTTCGTAATCCTCATGGCTGAGAGCTGCCTCGAGTTGTTTCTGGAGTTCGTCAATACTCATTGTTGATGTATCAGCAACTGTAGATAATTCTTCAAGATCCACATCCGGATCTTCCAGATCGATCTCGTCGGAAATATCTTCGCTGCTCACACCTGCGGCATCCAGAATGAATTCGTAGCAATAGATGGGGCAATTAAATCTTACAGCTAGGGCAACAGCATCACTAGTACGGGCGTCGATTTCGGCAGTGCGACCACCAAAGCTTGCAAATAATTTTGCGAAGAAAATTCCTTCTACAAGGTTATAGATCAATACCTCTTCAATATCGACGGCAAAGGCATTGGCAAGGCTGCGAAAAAGGTCGTGTGTAAGTGGACGGCTTGGTGTCATTTTTTCCAACTCGATGGCAATAGCTTGCGCTTCTGCTCCTCCGATCACAATTGGAAGCCGTCTGGTACCTTCAACTTCAGCCAGTACCATGGCGTACGCACCGCTGGTACTGCCACTCGGGGCAATGTCGGCTATCTGTAATTCAATCTTGGTATTGCTCATTTTTACCGCTTGCGGATTCCTGTTATCTACTACGAAAATAAAAAAATAAAGCCGTAAACACTCGAACATTGTACTTATAAGGTTCGCAGTCCTGCCATTTAAGTCAAAATGCAGCCTTCATTACTTAGCGGCTACAAATTGTTTTGCAGCTTCAATAATTTTTGGAAGAACCTCGAAGGCATCTCCAACGATGCCGTAATCAGCAGCTTTAAAGAAAGGTGCTTCGGGATCTTTGTTGATGACAACGATCGTTTTGCTGCCGTTCACACCTGCCAGATGCTGTATCGCACCACTGATACCAAAAGCGAAATACAAATTCGGGCGGATGGTTATTCCTGTTTGTCCAACATGTTCATGATGCGGACGCCATCCAATGTCGGCAACCGGACGTGAGCAAGCAGTTGCTGCACCCAGAATTTTTGCGAGTTCTTCGATTGGCGCCCAGAATTCAGGGCCTTTCATGCCTCGACCACCACTCACTACAATCTCTGCTTCCGGCAATGGAATTTCTCCGTCTTTATTTTCAGCTTTTACTTCTTTTACCACGATACCCGCTGCACCGAGATCGGTCGTGAAAGATTCAACAGCAGCAGTTGCACCGGTATTTTTTGGACTAATCGAATTAGGCAATACAGCGATCACCTTATTGGTTGTATTCATTGCAATGTCGGCAATAGCTTTACCACTGAATACATTTTTTTTCACAACGAAGTCCGCCGATGGCAAGGCCGTTGCACCTGCAATGAGCGCTGCATCAAGTCTTGCAGCCACGCGTGGAGCAACCAATTTCCCTCCAATGTCATGAGAGAAAATGATGACTCTTGCGTTGACATGTTGAGCTGCGGCGACCACAAGGCGCGTCATTTGTTGCGAGTCACTTGTGTTGACAGACGCGGCGTGTAGCACTTTTGAAGCACCGGCATTTCCAAGTCCACCGTCGCCGCTAATGTTGCCACAAGTGATGGCAACAGCATCCGTGCCGAGCATAGCGGCTACTTCAGCGCCGTATGTAACTGCTTCAAAGGAGCTTTTTGGAAATTTTCCGTGGTGATTATCTGCGAATATGAGTACTGACATGATGTTTTGTTTTGTGTAAGACAGAATGACTTGGTCCACTTAAAGCGCTTTAGCTTCTTCGTGCAACAATCGAATAAGCTGACCGGCATCTTCTGGCGCGATGTATTTGCATCCACTTTTCGCAGGAGGCAGGCTATAACCTTTCACTGTCGTTGAAACTTCTGCATCGACTGCCACTTCTACTATGAGTGGTTTTGTTCTTGCCGCCATGATGCCGCGCATGTTGGGAATACGCTGTTCAGCCATGCCCTTTGCAGCGCTTATCACGAAAGGCGTATTTACTTCTATCACTTCTTCGCCACCGACAATTTCCCTCTCAACGGTGGCTGTATTACCGGCCATATCGATTTTGTGAGCAAGAGAAACGTAGGGCAGATCCAATAATTCGGCGATCATTCCGGGAACTACAGAACCATTGTAATTGATGGTTTCCTTTCCGCAAAAAATGATGTCGAAACCTTTTCCTTTTGCGTATGCAGCAATTTGCTTAGCGACAAAAAGTGAATCGCTTTCGGCAGCGTCAACCCGCACTGCATCATCAGCGCCAATAGCCAATGCTTTTCGGATGATGGGCTCATAGTCTACACCACCCACAGAAATGATGGTAACAGTGGCGCCCATAGATTCTTTCAATTCCAGTGCACGAACAAGCGCGTACCACTCATCGTAAGGGTTTACAATAAATTGAACCCCACTTTCGTCGAACTTTGAATTGTTGTCGGTAAATGCAATTTTGGAAGTGGTATCCGGTGCCTTACTTATACAAACTAATATTTTCATTGATTTTGTGTAAAAATTCGGGACGCGAAAATACGCACACACGCCAATATTTGCCGAATGAACAGAAACGCACTAATAACACTTATTCAACAGCGTGAATCCTTTTTGTGCGTAGGGCTGGATCCCGATCCGAGCAGAATTCCCGACAGTGTTTCCATCCTGGATTTTAATAAAGCGATCATTGATGCGACGCGCGAGTTTTGCGTGGCTTACAAACCCAATATTGCATTTTATGAATGTCTCGGACCAATGGGTTGGGAAATTTTAGAGAAAACACTTTTATACATCGGTAAGGATCATTTCACCATCGCGGATGCCAAGCGCGGCGATATTGGAAATTCATCCAATTATTACGCGAAGACATTTTTTGAAACGTATCCATTTGACAGTATTACGGTTGCTCCTTATATGGGACGTGATTCAGTGGAACCATTTCTTCAATACGAAGGAAAGTGGGCCATTATTCTTGCACTTACCTCGAATGCGGGTGCAATGGATTTTGAAACGTTGCCCACAAACGATCGAATGATTTTTGAAGAGGTATTGAGTAAGTCGGCAACCTGGGGCAGTGATCAAAACACGATGTACGTTGTTGGCGCAACGAGAGCAGAAATGCTTTCGGATGTCAGGAAAATTGTTCCTCATCATTTTCTATTGGTGCCTGGCGTTGGTGCGCAAGGAGGAAGTTTAGAGGAAGTCTATAAATATGGTGCGAACAAAGATGTTGGATTGTTGGTGAACGTTTCGCGAAACATTTTGTACGCATCAGGGAAGAGTGATTTCGCGGAAGCTGCAGGATATGAAGCAAAGCGGATACGAGATGAGATGGCCAAGCTGATGGTGGGTTAATGATAATGGAAATTATATACAATTTAATTGATAGGAAAGTTCGACTAGTAGGAATATTGACGACGCTATTGAAATTAGATCTTGCGGATGGTGTGGGTAATGTTTAAGGGCACTTCTAAAAACCTCTTTCATGAATTGACCTAATATGAATTTTGCTATTTTCTAATCATTTGTTTCGATGTTCATTTTGCCGCATGTTTCATCAAATCTCAGTTCCATAGCTATGGCTATACAACTTCGATTTATACCAATGTGATTTCTAAAACATACCAATGTTTGAGAAATCACATAGGTATTACTTTATAGAGTCCAGCGAGTACAACGCATACGTTAAGCACAGGTTACTCTCCGTGTTTTTTTGTACTTGATATTATCTTTCCCTATGAAATACGATCTTATTGCGCGGGCAAAAACCACCCTATTTTTTGAGATCACTTGTTGATAAATGTGAGATCAGCTGCGGGATACACATCGCTAAGCAAATTTTGAAGTGGTCTGGAAGAAATTTGTAAACTGCCTGAATAAGGATGATTGAGCAAGAGGAGCATCGCGAAGACGAACCCATACACAAACCCGGAAAAGGCAATGAGGACTGATTGTGCTTTCTGACTGTTGGAGCGCAGCAAATACGAAGAGAAAGTAATCAACACCGTACACACGAAGATGCATACCCACAGAATATCGGGTATATGAGGATTGGCATTTCGGAGATGTCGCAATCTGCGGAATTTAGCGAGGTCATTTAAATGATTGACCATATGATTGAATACCACTTGCTCTTGACTTTTGCTCGGTTCTAGTCTGATTACATAGCCGTATAATTTGTTGAACGCAGTCCATGACAATTGACTTTCTTTTTTTTCAAGCATTTTCGGCCATGCGTCATTCACTACAAGTGCGGTATACTCGATAAGGAGATCTTGAATGTTTTGTTCTATTTGAGAATCAAACCCTCGACTATCGCGATAAAGGTTTCCCATTACACTAGCCTCTTCTGCAGTGTTTCTCCTTTGATGCTCGTAGTCTTGCCATGTTGAAATAACAGCAAAAGCCATCAATACTGAAAGTAGAGTGCTGATCTGTCGGATCATGATATTAGCCACCTGTGTGTCTTCTGTTTTAAAGTAGAGTTGAGGCAGAAATTTCCTTGAAAAGAACAAACCGAAAATTACAGCAACACTCGTGGAAACTGAAAGTATCAGTGCAAATAACCAAGGGGGTAACAAATAAAATTGCGCCAGCATTTTGGTCCTTATTAGTTAATCAAAGTTAGTCTTTATACTGAAATAACAACGTATGCCGCGCTTTTGATTTTGCATATGAACAACAGAGATCAACCACGATGCTTGAAGGTTGACCGATAGCCTGAATATTTTCAAAAAGCATCGAGGTTGATCATTGTGTCTGGAGTCAAATGAGTGTTTTACTTTTTTCGTTGTTACAATTCCTGAACAACTTTTCCTTCGAGATATTCCAGTGTGTAAATAAGTGATATTTTCTTGCTGTCATTCGGTTGAATAGTGAGATTCCAAAGAAGTTTTCCATATTGCTCGTTGTAATC
>JAYTMF010000468.1:0-4549 GCA_043728755.1 Flavobacteriales bacterium | reverse complement strand
TTGAAATGAAGATATGTTTTGCCGTCAGTGGACCAAATCACAGATGCCGAATTGTCCTTCCGTTTTTCACCCATATAAATCTTCAAAGATTTATCCCCGAGCATGGTCCATGCTGCCGGATATGGTGACATACCGCGAACAAAATTGTGAATGGCATCAACCGACATACCCCAATCGATGCGGCAATCTTCTTTAAATATCTTTGGAGCGCGAGGAATGATTTCATCAGCAATCATCAATTCATTTTGCTCAACAGCGTCGGTCTCGCCTTTTGCAATTCTGTTCACCGCATCCAATAATGTATCGGCACCAATCTCCATCATTCGGTGATGCAATTCACCTGCAGTTTCATTTTCTCCAATGGGAATCACCTTTCGCTGCAACACGCGACCGGTATCAATTTCATGCTGTAGAAAAAATATCGTAACGCCGGTTTCTTTTTCGCCATTGATGACGGCCCAGTTGATGGGCGCTGCTCCGCGGTATTTTGGCAACAGCGATCCATGCAAATTAACGGATCCGAGTGGCGGCATATTCCAGACAACTTCCGGCAACATTCTGAATGCGACGATCACGAACAGATCTGCACTAAGATTTCTAAGCTCTTCTAGAAATGCTTCATCCTTTAACTTCAATGGTTGTAAAACCGGTATTGACTTTTCGAGAGCGTATTTTTTTACGGCGCTTATATGCACCAGCTGACCACGTCCTGCGGGTTTGTCGGCAACAGTTACTACAGCAACGACATCATGGTTTCCATGGAATAGAGCATCCAGCGAAGCCACCGCAAATTCTGGTGTACCCATAAAGATGATCTTCAGTCGCCTCATGCCATCACAAAATATTGTGACGACTCCAATTCCGGAGCAACAATCTTGAAATAATATTTTCCACTTGTAAGCGCCGAACAATCTACTTCAAGCGCATGTTGACCAACTTCGAAGTGCTTGTTCAAGACATCCTGGACAAGAGCATTGCTCGAATCAAATATGCTGAGTTCTAGATTAGCAGGCTTCTTCAGGTTCACCTCAATTGACGCATGCGTCAGATCGGTCCATATAATTTTTTCTCCAATGGTCGGATAAATTTTTGAATGCTTGTTCTTTCCAAGAACCATCAGCAGTCTTTTATATAGCACGTATACCAAGATAATCACTGTGAATATGAGGAGTACATCCTGTAAGGTGCTCAATGTGTTTTTCATTCTTTTCTTTAAAGAGAAATAATTCCTTCAATAGTTGATGCCAGTCGGTATCGTTCGAAAATCGCGTCGGCACCGAGCATCATTTCCCGCACAGTGACGCTGGTGTAATTGCCCTGAGATGATAAACGTTCTTTAAACTCCGCACTTTCACCAAATATGACTTTCAATTGCGCAATTTTCACTACATCCGTTGGCAAAATAAACTTGAACATAAAAATACTCGGCCAGCGATGCACTTCATTCAGTCGCGCGCGAAGTCTTTCGATTTGCTCTTCATCCATTTTCTGAAACTTTCTTATTGGGCGCGAAGATAAGTCGCACTGATACCTGTTCTAAAAACTCAGACTCATTCGCAGACTCAATCTTCTTCCCGTGAGATAAGTCGGAATTCCATATTGTCTGGCATTTACATCTTCGATCCACTGGTGATTGATGATGTTGTTCGTGCCAAGAAGGTTAAAGACCTCCAACGCCACATATCCCTTTTTGAACGTAGAGTTGAACCAGTTCTTCCCACGGTTTTTTTCGAGTATAAGATCACGACTGAAACCGATGTCAGTGCGCAAATAACTTCTTGTGCGACTTATATCGAGATAGCGTTCATGAGATGGCGGACCGTAGGGTACACCTGTCGAGAAGTAAAAACTCACAAGCACCTTATACCAAGGCTTGCGAGGCATCTCATCCTGAAAGAGCATACTGAAACTAAAGCGCTGATCATTGGGACGTGGGATGTAACCCGGAGTTTTTTTAATACTATCGACGACATCATTATCAATAGTAAAACCATTGTAGATTGTATCCCCTGAAGCATTCAAGTAGATAAAATAGAAATCATTATTAAGGTCTTCAGCCGTCTTCAGCACAGATGCACGCACCCATGATTGAACACCTTTGATGAATTCTCCATTGAGCATGACGTCAGCACCGGTGGCATATCCCTTCGCGTTATTTGTAGCGAAATAGCGCAGTCGCACATTTTCCACTTCGTAGGGAATGAGATCGTTGAGTTGCTTGTAGTACAATTCTGTGTTCAGGTTGAATGGTCTGTTCCAAGCATGAAAAACGTAATTGGCTCCGACGATGTAGTGAATACTTCTCTGAGCGCGAATTTCCGGATTCACGACGCCGTCAAAACCGCGCATCTCGCGATAGAATGCAGGCTGCCAGTAGTATCCGCAGGCAGCAGTAAGTATGATGTCCTTGCGAACGGTGTCCACAGTTCCTTTATCATTTTTTCTACTCACCAACCATTCAGGTGTGTAGGAAACGTTTACCCGTGGGCCGCCGACGAGTTGTTCATTGAATGACCAGTAGTTTGCGCGTGCGCCGGCATTCAACGTAAACGTGGCGCCATTTTTCAGATCCCAACGCTTTTCATTCTGGATGAAAGCAGTGGCTCGTTGTGACTGTACATCATTGATCGCTTTGATCTTATTGCTCATGGCTATGAGCTGATCCGGTTGAGCAGCGGGATTTGTATAGCCCAATGAATCTTGTGGACGAGGTGAAGCATATCCGGCAGAGTCGATAAGCGACCACTCATTTAATCGATCATTGATCACCTCTGATGTCACATCAAACCCCCATGAAATCACGTTGCCACGGGATTCGGATTCTACAAAACCCCGATGATTCAAATTGAGTACAGTTGCGTTCAATGTATTTCTGGCATGATCGAGAAATCCTCCTACTCCACGATTCTTCAGTACATCCCCGAACTTATCGCTGCCAAGATCGCGTTCAAGTTCATCTAAACTATATGCACCTTGAATATCGAATCTTTCCGTTTCATAAGTGTTGAATGCACTTGCCGTGAAAGATATCTGCGACGTTGGCGAGGGATTGTATTTCGTTGAAAACGCACCGAAGAATGTCTCGAATCGGGTGATTTCCTGGCCCTCGAAAAACACGGTCAATCGCAATGCTTCATTGATCGTTCCGACATCTGTAGTTCGAGTACTCGGCGTAAAGTTGTATCGGTTGTTCTGATAATTTCCCAGGAAACTAAATTCGAGCGGACCATATTTTTTAGGTGTCCATGTGAGATAAGTCTGAAGATCGTAATAACGCGGTCGATAATCACCTTGCACATCCAATGTGTTGAAGACATACGAATTGTCCTTGTATCGCATCCCTGTATTGTGTGTGAACTTTTTGTCCTTTGATCGTCCGCCATATTGAACCGATCCACCAAGCAAACCGATGGTAAACGAGCCTTCTGCACTGTCAGGTTTGGCGTATTGAATGTCGAGAACACTGCTCATTTTATCGCCATACTTCGCTGCAAATCCACCAGCACTGAATTTGATGTTGCTGACCATATCCGGATTTGGAAAACTCAAACCTTCTTGTTCGCCAGCACGAACCAAAAACGGGCGATAGACTTGAATGCCGTTCACATAGATGAGATTTTCGTCAAAACTTCCCCCGCGAACGCTATAGCTGCTGCTCAACTCCGATGCGAAGTTGACCGGCATCGACAAGAGATAAGATTCAATACCGGGATTGATGGTTGGCAATTTTGTGGGGAGCTTCGTGGTGATGGTCTTCATTCCTCCTTCACGCTGAGAGCGGATATTGATAGTGCCTGTAGATGCCGTGTTGTCGTAAACAAGTTCTACCAAGCGCTCTTCGTTTTCCTTCAAAGTGAAAGTTTTTTCAATAGGTAAGGCGCCAATTCCCTTGAAGATCAATGTCACAGCTCGGCCGGAAGGAATGGTCAACACAAAACCGCCATTGTCGCCACTTGCTGTTCCATTATTGAGATCGTCTTTCTGCTGAACGATAACACCGGCTGCCGGTCGTCCTTCGATATCCTTGATAACGCCACGCAACATGCCACTCTGAGAGAAAAGCCCCGAGGGAAAAAGTATGCTAAAGAAAATGAATAACCGAAAAAACATAGGCGGCCAAAAGTAGGTTGAGGCGACGGCTTAACAGGAAAGCTGAGGGAATATTTTGTTGTGAGGCAAACAATCCTCAACTTTTCTTTGGATTCATTCATTTTCAAAACAACGTAGGTTATACCAATGAGATTTATAAAACAGTCAAATGTTTGAGAAATCATACAGTGGTAAATGCGGATGGATATACGTGTTTCGTTCAATCTGGCGAAGCAAAGATTGGACTATTATACTTGTTCAATCGGTATTAGCCAGTTGAGCATCCGCCAGATCAAAAGTCCGTTTGATGATTTTTAGGGAGAAAACATGGTCGAATTACATTAGCAAATAGAAGTTTACGTTTACTCGCCAAATACTCGAAACATGCTGCATAGGATGCATATATTAGATGCAATAAGTAAGTTAGCGGTAAACTTCGCCCACTATGATAGCATTCAAA
>JAYTMF010000467.1:0-3684 GCA_043728755.1 Flavobacteriales bacterium | reverse complement strand
TCTACCGAGTCTTTCGGTAAAAAAGGCTCAAGGGCGGCTTCCAGATTCGTGCTGTTCTTCATACTCTTGCGGTGCGTATATCAGGTCGATTTGATCGTTCCACTTCGGGCACGTGCGGCACTTGGGCTTTTTGCCCGCCTTGCATGATGCGACAAAACTGAGGAGACAGAATAAGAAAATTACCCTGCCCATTCGGAATTTCATAGAAACGATTTTACCTTACAAATATATTTCGCCCAAATTGTAATTGATAGATGAGCCAACAAATTCTCCATATTATTCTTCTGATTGCAGCAGCAGCGGGCTGGATCTTCGCATCTTTTCCCATGCTGCGCTACATGGTGGACGCCACAGAAGGTCGATACAAATGGCAACTTCTCCTGTGGATCACACTCATGATCATTGTGATTTTCCTCTTCAAATTCGCCATCTACGCCCTCACGGGTTGGCCTGCTCCGGGAACTTGGGCGAGCAGACTCTTCCTCGGTTTCGGACTTTTCGCTTCTTATTTGGTGCCATTTGGAAGGGAATACCTGGTGAAGATTTTTAGAAAGAGGAATTGAGAGAATTTTTTGAGTGCGGCAATGGTAGATTTAGCCTTTGATGAATTATCCCTGAGGTTACCTCTATGTGGCGGGAAACCATACAAACCGATTGCGCGAGTTTGAAATCCATCCCTGCGACGCGATCATGCATGAAGCCATGTTCCAACATGCGCCTCACCCAAAATCTTCCCTCAACAAATTGCCCCGCCGACTGCGCAATCTGCAAATCCTCAATTTACCAAATCCTCCACTTAACACTCCTTTGTCATCTATTTCATTCCCATACCGCCATGATTTCCGCTGCACATCTTAAGTTTGCCCCTCTTGACAGCCATCTACGAACATATCGGAAAGTATTGCATCCTTCTCAGGAATGTGTTCAGCAAGCCTGAGAAACGCAGTATTTACCGCAAACTTATCATACAGGAAATTGATAAGATCGGATTGCAATCACTTGGAATCGTTGCGCTGCTTTCACTCTTCATGGGAGCAGTGGTGACACTGCAAACTGCCGCAAACATCGACAGTGGATGGATTCCACGATGGACCATCGGCTTCACCACTCGTCAGACAATGATCCTCGAGTTTTCATCTACGATTGTCTGTCTTATCCTCTCTGGTAAAGTCGGTGGAAATATTTCGTCGGAAATCGGAACCATGCGCATCACCGAACAGATCGATGCGATGGATATCATGGGTATCAATTCCGCCAGCTATCTCATCCTGCCGAAGATCATCGCTGCCATGCTCATCTTCCCATTCCTCGTTATCATTTCTATGTTTCTTGGAATTGCCGTAGGTGCGTTGGTGGGTGAAGCGGCGGGCGTTATTTCACTGACCGATTATGAGTATGGTTTGCAATATTCCTTCGATCTTTTTCAGGTGAGTTATTCGCTTATTAAGACCGTCGTTTTCGCGTTCATCATTACCAGCGTTAGTTCATATCACGGCTATTACACAAAAGGAGGTCCGCGTGAAGTGGGACAAAGCAGCACCCGGGCGGTTGTCTACAGCATGGTACTCATCCTCATCGCTAACTATGTGATCACTCAATTGCTTCTTCTGTGATAGAGGTCAACAACATATCAAAAAGTTTTGGCAGTCATCACGTGCTGAAAAATATTAGCGCGAAATTTTATCCCGGTAAAGTGAACTTCGTTATCGGCCAAAGTGGTTCGGGAAAATCTGTGCTCACCAAGTGTGTCGTCGGGCTGATGGAAGTGAACAAGGGGAATGTCATTTTCGATGGCCGCAACTTCACTGTACTCGATCGTTGGGACCGAAAGGATATTCGCCAGGAAATGGGGATGCTGTTTCAAGGTTCCGCGCTTTTCAGTTCGATGACGGTCGAGGAAAACATCCTATTTCCATTGCAGATGTTCAGCGAAATGACCAAGAGTGAAATGCTCGATCGTGTCAACTTTTGTTTGAAGCATGTGAATCTCGAAGGAAAAAATAAAATGTACCCCAGTGAACTTTCCGGAGGTATGCAAAAACGAACAGGCATTGCACGTGCCATTGCCATGAATCCAAAATATCTATTCTGTGATGAGCCCAACTCTGGTCTCGATCCGCAGACAGCCATCGTCATCGATAATCTGATCAAAGAGATCACCTATGAATTTGAGTCAACAACTGTTGTCATCAGTCACGACATGAACTCTGTGATCGAGATCGGTGATCACATCAACTTCATTCATGATGGCCAACTTTGGTGGCAGGGAGACAAACGCGCCATCCTCACCTCTGAAAACAAAGAGCTAAATGATTTTGTCTTTCCATCAGACTTTATGAAAGAGATCAAAGATAATTTGAAGCGCTGATCAATTTCAATTTTGGACGCAGGGGCATAATCGTTTTTAGAGCACATTGATGTTCAGCTCAATCACCAAATCGCAAATTCTCCGCGCATCTCTGCTCCTCTGCGAACTCTGCGTGCAAACTAATCTTATCGGAACACACTTAACCTCTCCGCATCCAACCTCAAAAACACAAACAACAAAAGTGTAAATCCAATGAGCGACGAACCTCCGTAACTCAAGAAGGGCAACGGAATACCAATAATGGGAGCAAGCCCGATCACCATGCCGACATTGATCAATAGGTGAAGGAAAAAAATGGATGCCACACAGTAGCCATAAACGCGTGAGAACTGCGACCGCTGTCGCTCAGCAAGGTTGATAATGCGTATGATGAGGAAAACAAAAAGCCCTACAACACCCAAACTGCCAATGAATCCCCACTCTTCGGAGATCACACTAAAGATAAAATCTGTCCAACGTTCAGGTACATATTTATTTTTCGTCATTGGTCCCTGACGAAAACCTTGTCCGAAAAATCCACCGTTGCCGACGGCGATCTTCGCCATGCGCGCATTGTATCCGGGGTCGTCTTTTTTCGATTTCGGAATGATTGCCGCCGCATCTGCCGTCTCGGCATCGATCAACATATTATCTCTGTCCTCTTCTTTTTCTTCGAGACCAAGTGTCACATAAATGCGCGACTTCTGGTGCTTCGCCAGCACGCTGTCTACAAGAAAATTTACGGAGAAGCTGAAGCCAATTGCTGCAACAGTGGAGAGAAGTGTGATGAGATAAAGTTTTTTTCTGTTGCGTGGTACAACGAAATATTTCACCATGAACAGAAGGATCATTCCAATGATAAACACGATAATCATCAATATGAAAACACCACTCTGTTCACCGAAAAATGGATACGTGATTTTATTGAATCCTGTGATTATACTCAACACTCCGAAGACGATTGCACCAAGTCCAATGATGAGCACGTTGCCCGAAAGTCCTTCTCTATAAAGCGCAAATGTGAAAGCGACGAATGTGAGCAAACTGCCGACATCCGGTTGAAGCAAAATTAATACTGCCGGAAATCCAATAATCATGGCCGCAACGAATCGTGTTTTCCAATTGTTGAATTTAGCCTTTGTGTTGGAGATGTATTTTGCAAGCATGAGACCCACACCAATCTTGGCGAATTCTGCAGGTTGTAGCGCGAATCCTCCAATTTGTATCCAGGCTTTCGCGCCGTTCACCGTTGTGCCTATGACCAGCACAAGCATGAGAAGCAACATGAAAAATCCATAGATAATGTACGCGAATTTGTTGAAGAATTCTCCTTCCAT
>JAYTMF010000466.1:0-10090 GCA_043728755.1 Flavobacteriales bacterium | reverse complement strand
CACCGATCGTCATTCTTTCAGGTTATGTTGTCGTTGGAATGGCCATCATGCATCGCCCGAAGAAGTCAGATGTTAGTCAAACACCGGAAGCAACAGATTCTAAAAAGAAGAAAGCCTAAGTTTTGTCGATTTTCCAGGCCATCATTATTGCGATCATTGAAGGAATCACAGAGTTTCTTCCGATCAGCAGCACCGGACACATGATCATTGCGCAAAAAATGCTTGGCATTGGCGATGATCCATTCATAAAGGCATACATAGTGAACATCCAGCTGGGTGCAATTTTAAGTGTGGTGGTCTTGTACTGGAAACGCTTTTTTCAAAGTCTCGATTTTTATTTCAAACTTTTCGTCGCGTTTATTCCCTCGGCCATATTGGGTTTCTTGCTCAATGACATCATCGATGAAATGCTCGAAAGTGCGCTGACGGTTGCTATTTCATTGCTTGTGGGTGGAATCATTCTTATCTACATTGATAAAATATTGAATCCTCTTCGCCAGGTGATCATCACGTATCCGAAGGCTTTGGTCATCGGACTGGCGCAATGCATCAGCATGATTCCTGGTGTTTCGAGATCTGCAGCAACCATCATTGGCGGTATGTCGCAAGGCCTTACACGCAAGCAAGCCGCGGAGTTTTCTTTCTTTCTCGCGGTACCGACGATGTTTGGCGCAACATGTCTCAAGTTTTACAAAGGCATGAAGAACAATCCGGAAATTTTCAGTGGGGAGAACATCAAAACACTGGTGATCGGAAATGTCGTGGCGTTCATTGTCGCCATGCTTGCAATCCGCTTCTTCATTGCATTTCTTACGAAATACGGATTTAAAGTCTTTGGATGGTACCGCATCATTTTGGGGGCCATTCTTCTCATTCTGCTGATGTCAGGAGTGAACCTCAGCATCATTTGATAAGACTTTTTTCAAGTGTTGTGCTAAACTTGCACAGCATGAAATTATCTGCAGCCATTATCACCTTTAATGAAGAGCGCAACATAGATCGTTGTTTGCTTTCTATTCAAGGTGTCGTAGATGAAATAGTGGTAGTGGATTCTTATTCAAATGATAAAACCGAAGAAATTTGTGTACGTCATGGCGTGCGTTTCATTCAGCATCCTTTCGAAGGTCATATTCAGCAGAAGAATTTCGCGTTATCGCAAACGAATGGCGAGTGGATTTTGTCACTCGATGCTGACGAAGCACTCGATGATGAATTGCGCAACTCTATTATTGCACTCAAGGCGTCGCAGGACTTTAATGGCTATCGTATGAATCGCCTCACCAATTATTGTGGCCACTGGGTGAGGCATTGCGGATGGTATCCTGATACGAAAGTTCGTTTGGTAAAAAGGGGAACAGCGCGTTGGGAAGGTATCAATCCGCACGACAGACTTGATATGTTGAGGGGAGAAGCAACGGGGTTTCTTCAAGGGGACATACTTCATTACTCATACTATTCCATAGACGATCACTTGAAGCAGATCGAATATTTTGGCGATATATCTGCTCGTGAATTGCACAAAAAGGGAAAGCAAGTGAATATGATGATGATCCACATGAAAGTGACTGCACAATTTTTTAAAAGTTATATTTTGAAAGCAGGTTTTCTGGATGGGAAGACAGGCTGGACCATTTCGAAATTATCTGCTTATGCTACATTTCGCAAGTATTCAAAATTGAAAGTATTGAATAAATAATCCCATTTATGAATCCAAAAAGCGTCATCATATCGCGCACGGACAGCATCGGCGATGTTGTACTCACGTTGCCTATGTGTGGTATTCTCAAGCAGCGATTTCCGGGCATACGTATTTATTTTATAGGCCGAGGCTATACCCGGGCGATCATTGAATCATGCATTCATGTGGACGAATACATGAATTGGGATAAGCTGAAGGAACAAAGTCCGGGAGCGCAAATTGAAGCCTTCAGGAAGACCAACGCAGAAGTGATCCTTCATGTATTTCCAAGGAAGGAAGTGCTTTGGTTGGCTAAGCGTGCTCAAATTCCCGTGCGTATTGCAACAGGTCGCAGATTGCAAACCATTAGCAAATGCAACAAACTCGTTTTCTTTTCACGCAAGGGATCTGATCTCCATGAAGCACAATTGAATTTGAAATTGCTGAAGCCTTTGGGCATTGAAAGTGATTTCACGCTGAGTGAATTGGTGAATTTCTATGGTTTTGAAAAACATGATGCCACTGCGGAAAAGAATATTTCGAAATTTCTTAAGTCCTTTTCAAAGGAGAAAAAGCGTATCATTTTTCATCCTCTTTCTAAGGGAAGCGCGGCAGAATGGAATCTTCAGAATTTTAAGGAATTGGCGACGCATTTGAAGCCGGAGCAGTATGACGTATTCATCACCGGGACAAAGGAAGAAGGAGAGATGATCAAATCGACTTGCGCGTTGGACGCACAGAATGTTCATGACGTAACGGGAAAATTTACATTGCAGGAACTCATTGCTTTCATTCGCTCGTGCGATGCGCTTATTGCTGCGAGCACTGGTCCGGCGCATATAGCTGCGGCGAGCGGAATAGTTTCCATCGCACTCTTCACACCCAAAAGGCCGATGCACGCCGGACGTTGGGCACCACTCGGCAAGAAAGCAAGAGTGATCGTCGCTGAAAAACATCCTCAAAATGGAACTGGCTTATCTATTTCACCCGACGCAGTGTTGCAGGATTTAACTTCCGCTTTAGCGTAAAGAAAATAAAGAAGAAGGCGAAAAATGTTACGCCAGCTTGTGATTCCAGCGTGTCTTCAGTAAGAAATGACATGGCAGCAATGATCATGAAGGCAAGGAATAGAATATTTTTTCTGTTGCGAATCACCGGTACTACAAGCAAGGAGATGAAATAAATCACACCGAATATGCCGAATGTGAGCCAGAACGTTAAGTACTGATTGTGTGCGCGCAAGCGATGTGTGTGATCCATCAGCGAATTCATCTCTTCGTATTTCTCAATAAATGATTGCTTGACATCGCCTGTTCCAACACCGATCATGGGATGATCAGCGATAATGTGAATGGCAGTCTTCCAGAATTCAAACCGTTGAAAGACGCTGTGTCCGCTAGGGTTTCCACCTGCGCGATAATTAGCAAGTTCGAAATAGATGTTGTCGAGTCGTTTGCGCAATCCTGTTTTTTCATTCTCATGGAAAACGGGGACACCACTTTCAATGGCTTTCACATCTTCGTCAGTCAATTGTTGAATGCCAGCGAGATCTTTGCGCAATCCTTTTGACGACAGATATCTGATGAGCGTGCCCTTCAGAATATGTCCTCTTCCGTCAAGACTATCAGGGTGGATTGCACTGCGGTGATGCCAGCCGTCATACAATTCTCCCCAGGCGACGTATGTCATTACATAATGGCCATTTTCAACGGCGCGATATTGAGGATTGTGATCATACACTTCACCACCCGCACTTGTTTTTTCCAGATCATTCCAATCGTTTGCAGGAACAGTAAAATAGGTGAGATAAGATGATCGCAGAACGAGAAATCCCGACAGAGGTAAAACAAACAGCGATGACAACAACATCCATTTGACGGCCTCATTTTTTGTTTTGAAGCTGAGATGAAGAATCGCTAAAAGAATGATGCAGCTCAAAACAATAATGCCTGTCATACTCGCCACGATGTAAAGGAAGTATAAAAAGGGCAGAGAGATCAGCAGTGCGAATGTTTTACCGAATGGTTTGTCCCAGGCTTCAATGAATACGATACACAATCCAAGGACGATGAGCAGACTGAAACGAATATGTGAAATGAATACCGAAATTTCGCGAACATCCTGAAATGGTTTTGGATTGATGTGCCAATAAATGAGCAGGCACCACGTGACGGAGAATGTGAGGCTTAAAATGAAAATGCCAAGCAACGCACGATAGGATCTATCGGAAATGGGATCTATTGTCGTAAGAATAAATGGCAACAGTAGCAGAGGCAATTTCATTCGGAGATCCCATTGTGCATAGGCAAAATCTTCGGTCCAGAGTAGGCCGATTAGCGGAAGGAGGAAGAGTCCGGAAAGCAACTTCGCGTTGAGATTACCGGTAAAGCGCCTCATTCTGTGTTTTGGCTTCATGCCGAGAAAAAGATCGGTGCTCAATTCAAGGAGCCACACTCCAACTAACCAGAATGTGGCAATCGACATCAACAAATTACTCAGCGGCAGAGACGCGATAAGAAACGCCAATCCTGTGAACTGCAGAATTTTCAAAGTGGATTGCCATTGCTGAATGCGCATAAATATTCTCCCGTTCTACGAGTGGAGGGCTTTGATGAATTCTAGAGTGCTGCGTTGTTTTATGAAGGCAAATCAGAAGACACGCCCTTTTATTTTTTTTGTGGCGTTCCTTGAAGGTAACTGTCATAACCGGAAGCGAAAACATCGCGAGCCTTGAGAATACATGGATCTGTTGGAAGAGCATTCTTTGCACGACCGGTTTGATGGTAATACCTCGCCACAATTTCATTCTCAAGATATTGTGAGATTTGCTCTTGGAATTTTTTGAGATCAGGCTCTTTTTGTGGTTCAATGCGCGCAAACAATTCATCAAATTGTTTTTCTGAGCCTTCATAATATTGTTCCAGCTGTGCAGTCTTTTTTAGTTCAGCAAAAATTTGTTCTGTTGCAGTTTCGTAATGAAAACTTTGACTTTTTGCATAATGGACGAAGTCGGCATAATCGTTTTCGGTGAGATGAAATGCATATGCTGAATCTATAGTTGGATGCGCAAGTTTGTATTGCGTAACCCAATGAAAAATGACCCAATTCCGCACCAAAGAACCTAGAATTTGTGATGCTTCATCTTGCTTTACATCGACATCCGGATCGATACCGTGTCCATCCATCACCGGTCTTCCCACTTTCGTTTTAAATGTTTTGATGAGTGAATCGGCCATTGCCACCACTTGCCCTGTAGACTCATCGCGGTGCGCATAATCAAGGCGCTGAATGCATCTGCCGCTTGGTGTGTAGTACTTGGCAACAGTGAGTTTTAATTTTGAATTATATGCAAGGTCTTTGGTTTGTTGCACGAGTCCTTTACCGTAAGATTGCTCCCCAACGATGACTGCTCTGTCGAGATCCTGCAAACTTCCACTGACGATTTCTGAGGCCGATGCAGAGAAGGCATCCACCAAAACGATCAATGGCATTTGAGTATCAAAAGGCTCATTGATGGCAGTGTATGTTTTATTCCACTCGTCAATTTTTCCTTTTGTGCGCACTATCTCAGTTCCCTTTGGTACAAAAAAGTTTACGATGGAAATGGCCTCGCGCAACAGTCCGCCTCCGTTGCCTCGTAGATCGAGAATCATGCGCGACATATTTTTTTTCTGCAGGTCAACCATGGCATTGCGCACTTCCTGACTTGCAGACTGCGTGAAGCCGTTGAGTTTTATATAACCGGTGGTGCTGTCGGCAAGCATGGTATAAAAGGGCACATCCGGAATTTTGATTTCTTCGCGTTTGATTTTCACTTCGCGGGTCGAAGCATCACCTGGACGCTGTATCGTGAGTTCTACCTCACTTCCGGGTTGTCCGGTAAGTTGATCGGTGATTTCATCATGTTGTTTTCCTTCTACGGATTTTCCATTCACCTTCATAACGACATCACCGGCAAGCAAGCCCGACTTCACAGCGGGATAGCCTTCGTAAGGTTCGGTGATCGTGATCTTGCCGTCTATGGTGTTCACGAGTGTTCCTATGCCTCCATATTGTCCGGTTTGCATGAACATCGCATCTTCGATCTTCGATTCGGGATAGTAGACTGTATACGGATCGAGCGACCTCAACATAGCGTCGATACCTGTTTTCATCAATGCGCCGGGCTTTGTTCCATCGACGTAGTAAATGTTAAGTTCTTTGTAAAGCGACGTGAAAATTTCCATGTTTTTGGAAATCTCGAAGAAATCATCAGGCAGCGCAGCAGAAATCAGACTAACTGAAACGACTGTGACTGCAAGGAATTTTTTTAAACGTGTGTGAAGTAGTTTCTTCATGTGGGTATAATCTGTTAGAGCAAATTGAATCAGTGGTAACTTTAATAACGATAAAAAGATTACTTAGGAATATTCTTTTTTCAAGATGCCGGAGGTGTCGAAGTTGAATTATTTTTTTGTATCTCTTCGTTGAAACGCTTCATCAGTTCTAATATTTTGCCAAATGCATAAGCTTGGTTGGGAAGCTGACGTCCTGTAAAAATAAAATGGAGGGCTGCCTGTTTTTCCAGGCTTTCCAGAGAAGTATAAACAATGTGTTTTTGTTTCCTGTACGCCTCTCGCATCAGGCGTTTCACGCGGTTTCTGTCGTGTGCCCGTTTGAAAATCCGCTTGCTGGCACTGAACATGACCTGCGCCGGAAATTTGCAGGGAAGTTCTATGAAATGATAAACAAGAATGATCGCCGGTGTTTTTACACTCACACCTTTGAGGTGAAGTTCACCAATGATCTTCCGCCGTGAAAGCCGTTCTTCTTTACAAAGCGTTTGTCTCAGTGTTTTCTCAGTCACCATGCGAATTTAAAATGGATTTTTCCATGCTGTGGATTGTGAAACCAGAAGCGATGAACAGCTACAATAAACGGAAGAGGGAATAGAAGGTGTTACGCCAATTTATTTTGATTCCGGGATCATGGCGTATGCCTTGTAATTTCCAATGACCTGAAGTGCTTTGATAAAATCCTGATCATTGTCGAGCAGCACCCTGAACATGGCATTCTCATCGTAGAGATTCCTGGCCAATTGAGATTTCATGCGCGTTTTTAATTGCGGATTGATCTTTCTTAAAACAACTCTATTGACTTTCACTTCCTGGGCCTCCGCCATTTCAACGAGTGAATTCAGCATCGCATCTGTTACAATGAATTTATCTATGAATTCCTCGTCGTTCTTGTACTTGTTCAATTCCTTGTGATGCTTGTCGATGTAGTTGAAGCAATAGTCACGAATGACGCCGCTATATGCGATATCAGAAAGCAATCCGGAGAAATATATACTGTCCATCGGAACGAAAACGTCGGGCGTGATACCTCCGCCTCCATACACTGTTCGACCGCCAGGTGTTTTGAATCGCATTGAATCCGGAAAGTGAATACTGTCAGCGCTCGTGAGTTCGCCACTTACATAGCGCTTATGAAAATCATCGGAGTAGTTGATGGAGTCACCATATGGTTTTTGAATGCATCTGCCGGTAGGAGTGTAGTAACGTGCCACCGTGAGGCGCAGTGCGCTATTGTCGGCGAGTTCCATCTCGTGTTGAACAAGTCCTTTTCCGAACGACCTTCTTCCAACGGTAATAGAGCGATCCCAATCCTGCAATGCGCCGGCTACGATTTCACTCGCGGATGCTGAATTTTGATCGATGATCACGACCACATTCAAGTCGCGGAATTTTCCTTTCTTCGATGTTCGGATAACGTCTTCTCCGGTATGAACACCTTTGGTTTTCACAATCACACGATCTTCTAAAAGGAACTCTTCAGCCATCTGAGCCGCTTGATTCATCAATCCACCGCCATTGCCGCGCAAGTCCAAAATGAGTGATTTACATCCTTCTGCAACTAATTTTTCGACTTCCGTGCGGAATTCCTGATAGGTAGTTTCGGCGAAGCGCTCTACTTTAATATAACCGGTAGAATCGTTGAACATGAATGCCGCGGGCACACTTTCCAGCGGAATATTTCCTCGCTCTATGGTAAAATCAAGTCGTGCAACAGAATCAGGACGCATCACCGTCACTTGCACTTCACTGCCTTTTTTTCCTTTCAACAGTTTCTGCGCCATATCGCTGTTGAGCTCTTTGCCTGAAATATCTTTTCCATCCACCTGCACAATACGGTCGCCGGATTTCAAACCCGCTTTGGCAGAAGGGCCGTCAGCAACAGTTTTCACAACCATCAGCGTGTCGCGAAGAATGAGAAACTCGATACCTACACCACTGAATTGCCCTTTCATTTTTTCTTTTTCAGAAAGGACATCTTCGGCTTTGATGTAGTAGCTGTGGGGATCAAGATTTTGAAGAACGCTTTGTATGGCACCTTCAATCAGCACTTTCTTGTTGATGGTATCTACATAGTTGTCTTCAATAAAATCGATAAGACTGACTAGTTTGTTTGGATTTTCTTCCACACCAGCTTTTACCTGTAATAAGTTTTTGTCTCCAAGATTGGTTCCGATGAACATACCACCAATCAAAGTAAGAGCGAACAATAACGGTTGTGTTGCTGCAGGTTTTTTTCTTCCACCGTTGCTTTCGAATGCAGGAGAGTCGTATTTACTAAGATTTTCGTTGTTCATCATTCAATGGGATCAGGCCATTTGTGTTTGAAAATGGCAGGACGCAAATTAACGGCTGCCTATCAGGAATTCACTTTGATTATCAAAAATTGTGGACGATGCGCAGTTTCCTCTTGCGATTTTACAATTCGGAGATTTGGACGATATCCACAGCAGCACTTTTCAGAAACTCCAGTCCGGTGGAATCCTTGTATTCATCCACAAATACGAGTCGGCGAATGCCCGCTTGCAAAATCAACTTGCAGCAGTCCTTACACGGTGAAAGAGTAATGTACAAAGTGGAATCTTTGGCGTTGTTTGCTGAACGCGCCACTTTCATGATGGCGTTTGCTTCTGCATGAAGCACATACCAATGCGTTTCGCCGTTTTCATCTTCACAGGCATTTGGAAATCCGCTGGGAGTGCCGTTGTATCCATCGCTGATAATCATATTGTCTTTTACCAGCAGCGCGCCTACTTGTTTTCTAGTGCAATGCGAAAGCGAAGCCCATTCTACAGCCATGCGCAGATATGCGCGGTCGTATCTTTCTTGTTTGGCGATTTCCTTGTGCAAAATGTATATCAATAAATAAGAGTGCAAATGAATGGAAGATTTTCGTTCTGCGCTGCACCTTGGGTTGATTCACGCAGATTTCCGCGAATTTTAAAAGTCATTGCGACGCAATTCTAAATCTGCAAAATCTGCTGTCTCATCTTCGAAAATCAGCGTGAAATCTACAGGCGTCAATAATAAATGATCATTCTCCTAATTTCGCTTCATGAAGATTTACACCAAAAAGGGCGATGACGGAACCACCGGTTTGTTGGGTGGAACGCGCGTTTCCAAGCACAATGTGCGTATCGAAGCCTATGGCAATGTGGATGAACTGAACTCTTACATCGGGTTGTTGAGGGATTTGTTGGTAACCACAGGTCATGTGAATGCGTTGCTCGAAATTCAGGACAGGCTCTTTACCATGGGTAGCCATCTTGCGCTGGATCCGGATCACGTAGGCAAAATGATTTTACCGGAGGTAAAGGAAGAGGACGTAGTGAAACTTGAGCAGCAAATGGATGGGATGGAAGCAGCATTGCCGGAGATGAAGAATTTTGTGCTCCCGGGAGGACATACTGCTGTTTCGCATTGTCACATTGCCCGCTGTATCTGCCGTCGCGCTGAAAGAAGCGTCACTTTTCTTTCTGAGCAGCAACCAGTTCCCGCCATTCTATTACAATACCTCAATCGACTGAGCGACTACCTTTTTGTGCTCTCAAGGACTGTTACGATGGAATTCGGGGCGGAAGAAATTCCGTGGAAGCCTCGTGGATAGAGAGTTATAATTATTTTCCGAAGAATTTGCACAGTTTGTCATTTGGTATGCCGAAATTTTTACTTTCGCGAATCGTTAAACATCAGGAATTTCAAACAACAGACAGACTATGTATTGGACACTAGAATTGGCATCGTATCTCGAGGATGCACCATGGCCGGCAACGAAAGACGAATTGGTAGACTTCGCCATGCGCACAGGAGCGCCACTGGAAGTGGTAGAAAACCTTCAACAGATAGAAGATGATGAAGAAGTATTCGACACGATTGAGGACATTTGGCCGGATTATCCTACCAAAGAGGACTTTTTCTTCAATGAAGACGAGTACTGAAAAAAAGTCAACGGAACAAGAGTTTTATAGATACATGTTGTTTTCATGTTAAAAGGAAACCGCCTCGGATAAAACTGGGGCGGTTTCATTTTGAAAACTCATTCGGTCTCAGAAAGAATACCGAATGGACAAGTGTAATA